>CALELH010000099.1 GCA_937902595.1 uncultured Myxococcales bacterium | reverse complement strand
GCTCAGGGACCGGCGGGCGCAGATGGACAAGATGGCGAGGACGGCGCTCAGGGCCCCGCAGGCCCCCCCGGGTCCGATGGTGCGACCGGTGAGGCTGGTGCTGGGGGCGATCCTGGAGTTGATGGTTCGAGAGGACCCCCAGGAGCCGACGGCGAGGATGGTGAAGATGGCGCTCAGGGTTCACCCGGGGCCGATGGGCAAGATGGTGAGGATGGTGAGGATGGTGCTCAGGGTCCACCCGGGGCCGATGGACAAAATGGTGGAGACGCGGCGGGCGCTTTAGGCCCAGAGGGTGACGTCGACGGTGACGGTGTGCTCAACGCTGAGGACAACTGTGTCTTCACGCCCAACGCGGGCCAAGACGATCTCGATCTAGACGGGATGGGCGACGCCTGCGATCCCGACGACGACGGTGACGGCATCGCCGACGGGGATGACTGTGGACCTCGCGACCCCGAGCGGCCAGGTGAGGCTGACGACGCGAACTGTAATGGCGTCGATGACGACTGTGATGAGGCCATCGACGAGGGCTTTGTCGAGGCTGTCTGTGACACGGGTCAACCGAATCTCTGCGCACCGGGGATTCTTCAATGTCTGGAGGGAGAGGCTGCCTGTGTTCCTAACGTGGCGCCGCAGGATGAGGTCTGCGATCAGCAAGACAATGACTGTGATGGCCAAGTCGATGAGGACCTCGACGGGGAGTGCGGTGTCAACTGCGACGCCATCGGATACCAGACTCTCGTGAAGGGGGGAGTGACCATCTGCTGGAGTAACCAAGGCGGCACCTGTGAAGCGGCCCATCGAGCGTGCGAGTCCTTGGGCGACGGCTACCGTATGATGTGCGGTGATGACTGGCAGCCTGGGCGAACAGGGGAAGGCTGTGGCGGGGCTGGAGCCTATACCGCCTACGATCTTGTCAACCAGGATTTCGGTGGGGGCAACGCTGCGGGGAGCTACTCCGCGGGCTCGTTTAATTGCGTCTGGGGTGGTGCTGGGAACCAGTGCACTGGCGACTCCGGACTTGATGCGGACGGCAGCATCGCCGGCCGCCACGTCTTCTGTACTCCGAAGAACTACTTCACGGCCGCCGAAGATGGTCCAGAGTTCGCTCAGGTGTGCGGAAACTGATGGTCTACCCTCTATAGGGCCGAGCCGCTGAGGGGGCGGGGGAACGTCATCCGAAAGCTTTCTGGGGGTCTCATGTACTCCCGCTTGCTCCGTGACGAACGAAGACAATGATCCCGTTCGCAGAGGTCTGGGCACAGAGTTAAATCGATGAGGTTCTGAGGTATGACCTAAGCGGGCGATAGTGGACTAGGAGCGCCAGATAGAAGGGTTGTTGTTGAGAATTGAGCGCCTTAATGGCTTGATGGACCATCGTGGACAGATTGACCAATTCAGACTGCTTCCATGGGATATATTGCCACAAAGTCCACGCCTCGATACGAAAGGTGACCCTGGAGGGGGGGCTGCTAGTCTAACGAAGCAGACTTTTCAAGAAACTGACAGTAAAGCTCATTTGCGATTAACAACCGGAGCGTCTCGACGAGGTCGTCTGGCCGAGGGCGGTGAGCTCGAGCGGGTGAGCTCAAGAGGGGGAGAGAGATGGCAGAGAATGAAGAGGCGGGCGGGGACAAACCGTCCAAGGTTAAGTCGGCGCTAGTGATGACGGCGGCGGTGCTTACGATTGGAGCGACCATCGCCGGGCTCTTGGCGGACTCTATCTCCGTAGTTAAAGAGGCGACCGAAGAGTCAGAGCTCAGCGCTGCCGTCGTGGCGAAGCAGACGGCTGTCGTAGGGTTACTGGCCGGGTTTGGTGATCCGCCTCCGCCGAAGGATTGTCTCGCCAACGTCGAGACGCAGCTTGACGCGCTCATCAAGGCGGCGACGCCTTTAAAGGACGGGAAGGCAGACAGCAAGCGACCGCAGGACGCCGCCGCTGTGAACGCGCTGACCGAGTTTACCAAGGCTCATCCAGACCAGGGGGTCGGCTTTGGTCTTCTGGCAAAGGCACAGCTTTATAATGGAGTCGCAGGGACCGAGGTCGCCAAGAACGCGAAGGTCGCCGACACCCTCTGCGACAAATGGGCTTTGCCCAGCAATCTGGTTGGCATTACTCATTTCCGAGGTGGCCGCTCCGATGACGCTGAGGTCTCCTACCGGACCGCTCTTGGGCGGCACCCTGCCTACGCGGCGCCGCGATTCAATCTTGCCTTGATCGCGTTGCGTAAGAAGGACGCCGGTGCCGCTGTGGAGGAGTTAACGACCCTCATCGGCCATCATCCGCACCACAAAAACGCTCACCTCCTCCGAGGGCAGGCGTATCTCCAGTTGAATAAGACGGCCGAGGCCCTTGTCGACCTCAAGGCTGCCGTCGCGGCAGACGGCAAGAACGCTAATGCCCAGCTCCTGCTCGGGCAGGCCCTAGCTAAGTCAGGAGACGCAGCCGGCGCGAAGAAGGCGTTGTGTACCGCGAAGTCTCTGGGCCACCCCGCGGGTGCTCAGGTCTGTCCAGAGTAGATACTGAAAAGGGGAGGGAACACCCGATGAGCCGTTTGCAGATGATTCTTCTTAGTGGCGCGATTCTGTTCGCCGTCCAGAGTCTCCAGCCGCGGAGCGCGGTGGCCGAGATGATCCCGCCGGCGGTGGCGGTGCTCTATTTTGACTACACGGGACAGAACGAGCAGCTCACGGTCTTGAAGAAGGGGCTCGCGCAGATGCTGATCTCCGATCTCGAAACCCTGGCGGATAATTGCGTCATCGTCGAGCGCGACCGCCTCGAGGAGCTCCTCAAGGAGCTCAAGCTGTCGAACAGCAAGAAGGTCGACCCGAAGACAGCGGCCAAAGTAGGGAAGCTGATCGGAGCGCGCTACATCGTAATGGGTAACTTCTTCGACCTGTTCGGGACGCTGCGCATCGACTCCCGCCTCGTCGACGTGGAGACAAGCGCCATCGTCAGCGCCATCAAGGGGCAGGGCAAGTTGGACGACTTCTTCGACATCCAGAAGAAGCTCGCGGCCGATCTGGGCGCGGCGCTCAAAGAGAACGCCAAGCCGATTGAGTACAACCCGAAGAAGCACAAGCGCCGCAAGAAGCGTCGGGCGCGTAAGGCCGTGAAGGCGACCCCCAAGGTCAAGAAGGTCGTGAAGTTGAAGAAGGCGACGGTCCTCGAGTACTCCAAGGCCCTCGACGCCAAAGACCGCGGCGACAAGGAGACCGCGACCAAGCTGCTCAAGAAGGTGGTCGCTGAGCAGCCGGACTTCGCGCTCGCGACCATGGACCTGAACAGCCTGGTTCAGTAGCTCGTTTGAGGTGGTACCGAACCAGCTTGTCTGTGTGCGTCGTCCTCCTGACGGCCGCCTGTCAACCAACGGCCCGCCAGGCGCCTCGGTCTAAGGTAGCCAAGACCTCACCGACGAAGAGCCCCCATCCGGTTCGCCAGGTGACCACGACCCCGACGGGGTGGCGGATCGTACATCCAGTCGGCGCCAAGGCCGTCGGGTACGAGGTCGAACGGGAGGCCCTGAACACCGCCATCGACAGCGTCGGTATCCCCAAAGCAGATGAGGTGATCAAGTACGCGGATGATGGTGATCTCAACGCTCAATTGATGGCCCGCGGCGCCCGCTTGATGGCCCAGGGAATCAGCCAGGCGCGAGTAGGTGAGGCCATTCAACTGCGGCCGGCCTTTAGCGCTCTGGCGAAGCGCAGCGTGGGGTCGGTGCGCCACATCCGGGAGGCCGTCCTCCAGACGATCCCAGACAACGCGTCGGGGAGAGACAGGATCGAAGCCCTCGCGCGGTTCGTCCAGAGCTTTGAGAACACGACCCCCGCCCGTTATCGCCGCGACAGCCGTGGACGGACCCTGATGACGGCGGGCATTCGACACCCCTTGGAGACCGTCTACACCGGACAAGGGGACTGCGACAGCCTCAGCGTCTTGTTCTCGGCGCTTCTTGATGGCCTGACCGAGACCGAACGGATCTTTTTGGCCGGGGTGGTCGAGGGAGAGCGTCACCTGATGGTGGGCGTCGAGCTTACACCTCGCGAGGGCGACCTCTTTATCCAAAACGCGGGCGCACGCTGGGTTGTGTTTGATCTGACCCAAGGCTCACGCGGAAGCGCACTGAGCGCGCGAGGTAAGGCGCTCATTCGAGGTAAGCAGTTCGAGATCATCGACGCCAATTGAAGTCCAGACGCCCACCCACAAGCGAGCTGAGACATCGACATGGACACAGGTGCTTCTCTTTGGCTTCACCTCGCGCTGATTCTGCCTGTCGATCCTCTAGTCACGTCCTCGGCGCACCATCTTTGGCAGACAATCATGCTTCATGAGCGTAGACGGTCAGGTTGATTTTTTGGGGGG
>CALELH010000098.1 GCA_937902595.1 uncultured Myxococcales bacterium | reverse complement strand
GTGGCGGCGGTGCTGGTGGTACAGGTGGTACCGGTGGCACGGGCGCTGTGGGCGGTACCGGTGGCACGGGTGGGACAGGTGGGGCTGGTGGAACTCAGTCCTGCGAGAGCACCTGTAGCCCTGGATTGATTCGCTGTGCCGGTGACGCCATCGAGACCTGCGCCGATCTTAATCGGGATGGATGCTACGACTGGACGGAGCCCGTGGCCTGCGCTGCTGGATATACCTGCTCCAACGGTGTCTGCACCGATCCCGGAGCCTGTCAGGACGAGTGTTCCGATGGGGCAACCCAGTGTGGTTCGGTCGGGGTGCAGCGTTGTGAGCGTGACTTTGATGGAGACCCCTGCACAGATTGGGGACCCGAGGAGCCCTGCGAAGACGGCGAGAGCTGCTCAAATGGATCGTGCTCTGCGGGACCTTGCCAAGATGAGTGTGGCGCGGGCGCGGCTCGGTGCGACGGCAACGGTCGCCAGACGTGCGGCCAATTCGACGCCGACGATTGTCTTGAGTGGAGTATCACGGCGAGCTGCGGGGACAATCAGACCTGCTCCAACGGAGAGTGTACCTCGCCTGATGAATGTACTGATGAGTGTGCCGAAGGGACGACGGCCTGTGTTGAGGGCAATCAGTCGAGCGCGCGTTGCGGTCAGTATGACATGGATCCATGTCTGGAGTTGGGAGAGATCGATCGCTGCGCCGAAGGCGAGTTCTGCTCCAATGGAGCCTGCAGCAGCGACTGTTCAAACGAGTGTGTTTTGGGATCTCAGCGCTGCTTGGGTAACGGCTTCCAGTCATGTACCGATGTCGCAGGGTGTTTGATATGGGGTGAGCCCATGGCCTGCGGAGAGGGAGAAGGATGTGTTGATGGCCTATGCTTAGACGGGGCCGTGGACGAATGCCCAAGCCCTGACGCGGTCCGCTGCGAGGGAGACGCCATCCTCAGATGCGGCAACTTTGACGCGGATCCGGCACTTGATTGGAGCGCGCCCCAGCCCTGCCCTGCAGGCGAGACGTGCAGCAACGGTGTCTGCGCCGCGGGCTGTGAGGATGAATGCGCCGAGGGAGAGCGTAGCTGCCGAGCTGGGGGCGTTGTGACCTGTGGACAGTTTGATGGAGATGACTGTCTAGACATCGGGGGCCTGATGCCCTGCGACGCTGGTCAGAGCTGTAATGATGGCGCCTGCTCCGGGATCGATAACTGCGTTGATGAATGCGAGATTCTAGGAGAGACGACGTGTGGTCCGGACGGCGTTCGTCAGTGCGGAAATTATGACGCCGACGATTGCATGGACTGGTCCGTCGGGGTTCCCTGCGGAGACAATCAGCGCTGCGAGGTCGGTGGCTGCGTCGAGGTTGTCGATCCCAATAATAACGACAACGCGACCTTGGCTTTCTTTGCACCACAGGACGGCGCGACCGTCAGTGGAGATCTCGTCGAGATTCGATTGAACGCTTCAGATGGAGATGGGGTGCAGAGTCTTGTCTTGAGCGCAGGTCAGCAGGTCATCGCGGAGGTCGCTGGGCGGGACCTACAAGGGGAGTGGTTCACGATTCGATGGGATTCACGAACCGTAGCCAACGGAAACGTGACCCTCGAGGCTGTCCTCACTGATCTCAATGGCTTGGAGGCCCGTGCGAGCAGGGCGGTCACTGTCGACAACGGTGGTCCGGTCATCGAGATCGAGCGGCCTATCGCCGGTCGAGTGCTGGGCGGGCCATTTGATTTTACGGCGACGATTCGTGATGGAGGAGGGATTCAGTCCTATGCGTTCTTGGTTGGTCGTCGAAACGTGGCCGAGAGGTTGGATGTACCGGCCGGAACTGATGAACTCGAGCACACGGTTAATATCGATCCGGCAGATTATGAAGAGGGACCGATCACCCTGACGGTTCGCGCCCGTGACCGAAATGGTGCAGAGAGCGAGGCGAGCGTCGGTGTTGAGTTTCGGTCAGGAATCCTCATCGAGAGTTTAGAGCCTAGGATTATCGATGGACTGTTCCCTGTGGTTGCCAGGCCCTTCGATTGGAGTGTTCGCGCTGAGGCGCCTGCAGGGGTCGCCAGTGTAGAGTTCCTGATCGACGGAGAGAGACTCGTCCTCGACGGGGAGCCACCATACACGGCGCAGATCGATCCCGCGCTTTATGTGGATAATCCATCGAACTGCGCTCGTGGAGAGCATCAGTTGGGTGTCGTCGTGACCGATCGTGGAGGACAGACCCAGTCTGGATCTTGGTGCGCGACATGGGACAGTACACCTCCAGAGGTAGAGTTAGTGCAGCCTGCCGAACCAGGCGGACTGCTGGCAAAGCAGGATGGCTCGTACACGCTAGAGTTCGCCGTAGTTGATGATGACCCGCGAACCACCGTCACCATTAATCTCGATGACGCCGAGATCGCTCGGGTGGATACGGCGCCTCACGCTATATCTGTAGACGCTGACCAATTCTTGAACAACCTCGCCACGCACGACCAGGAGCTATCTGTGGAGGTCACAGCCACGGATTATCTAGGGAACTCAGAGCATCTCGTCTTACCCGTACGTGTGACTCGAGCGGATTGGGCAGTGAGCCTACCGGGCTATCGTTCAGTGATGGCGCTGCAGGCCGGTGACAACGTCGTCTTCGGCTTGTGGAACGCGACGCGAAACCAGGGACGTATGATCATGTTGGGGGCTGAAGGTGGTGCCCGATGGGATGTTCAGCTACGGCGTGGGCAAAAGCCCGTTGAAGGCTTCTTCTTTCCAAACTCATCGTCCGTTGGCGTTCGGTGTGAGGCACCCGGAGCGGGCAGCGTCTTCGTCTCGATCGATCCCGATGGAGACAGGAGCGAGTTCTTAGCAGGCTTTGTCGCTCAGGCTGTTCCTGGAAATGCCCTTGACGCCTATCTGTCTCTACAGCCGGGTGAGCAACCCGGCGAGCTTGTTCGCCTCGGAGCGGACGGAGAAGAGAGCTACTCTCATGACTTCGGAGCGGAGGTGATTCCGCAGCGCATTGAGAGTATCCACCGTCTAGACAATGGCGATGTTTTGGTTCACACCATCGGCATTGAAGACCCGAGCCTGAATGTAATGCGCCGATGGAACCCGCTTGGGCAGGAGCTCTGGAATTATGCCGTGGGCGGTGCAGTGACTCAGAGCCACATCGACGTCTCTGGCAGCACAATTGTTTTCGGACGCACAGATGTCCAAGGCTTCGACCAGGCTGAGGTGCTGACGCGGATAGACATGAACACAGGCAACTTGGTCTGGTCCTGGCCCGCACCGTTGGATGTCAACAGAGAGGCGTCTTCATTCCGATCTGATGGTGCGTATATTTGGCGTGGCAGAAACCTTCACACTGCGCAGGCTCACGCCATGGCGATGGATGTGGAGACCGGAGAGCAGGTGTATCGGTCTGCACCAGCTGCATCAGCGGCCGGTGGCTTCTCGCCCCCGGGATATGATGTCGAGCGTGTGGTGAACCTGAGAGCGGCCGGTGACACCGCAATCTCCGCGATTCGTCCAGCTGCAGCGGTGGTC
>CALELH010000097.1 GCA_937902595.1 uncultured Myxococcales bacterium | reverse complement strand
GAGGAGGGTCGATTTCGCCACGCCATTGTATAGATATGTCATCAAGACAGTGCCTGCGACGCACGCCATAGACTCCAAGCCAACCATATATGAGGCGACGAGCCCCAAGGTCTGTAGCGTCAAGACAAGCGCCCAGGCAGTGGTGAGCGAAACGCGACCAGAAGGGATCGGGCGTCCCGGTCGCTCCTCCGTATCCGTCTGCAGGTCAAAGATATCGTTCGCCGCCATTCCTGCGGCGTAGATACAGACGCTCGCAAACAACAGCAGACCGACGGAGCTGGAGAGCAAAGGTGCCCCCAACACAGTCGCTATGGCGAGGCCACACAAAACATCGGCCGGTGCCGTGAACACCGCTGGAAAACGAATCAACTCCAATAAGGGGCGCAACTTCATTAGACGCTCTCTCCTGACTGCTCAGACTCCGAGATATCACCTAGAGTTCGAAAGTCTCCAGTAATTACCCAACGAGCGAGCGCCTCTTGGTATCCGAGCAAGCTTCGAGCTTGGGCGCTGTCCGCTCCACGAACCGCATACCGGAACGCGCGCATCGCCGCGTCCGGATGACCTTGCTCTAGGAGCGCGACGCGATCGGCGATTACGCGCACGCGGTCCACCAGGCCAACGAGCTCACTACGAAGCTCTAAACCAACGCTGACGTCCCTAAAGACACCCTCGTTCCAACTACGCTCAGCTAAATGAGGCTCCATGATGCGTACCAACTCTTCGACCCCTTCGACGTCCATCCCGACTGGTGAGACACCCGCGCAATGGCCAATCGCCAAGACAAAGAGATCTAGATCGCCCCCATCCCATCTAGAGACAAAATCGAGTCCCTTGGACGCCAGGGCCAAGCCACGCCGCACCACGAACTCAACCACGTCGTCAGGTGCTCCCTGAAGGCCGGCGCTCATAACCAGCCTCCCGTTTGACCCAAAAAAACCAAAGAGCGGGAGCGGGGCCACTCCAATAACCGGGGCGTTGCTCACCAGGGGTGCCAATAGCGTGTTTAAGGTTTGCTGACTCGCGACGGGTGGCGCCACTCTGAAAACGGGTGGCAAGAGCTCAGTAAGCCTACGCAGTGTCTGCAAGGCCTCAAGATCAATGTCAGCCCAGAGAACGCTGGTCGGTACTGGCGCACGCGACTCTTCGACAAAGTCCTTTGCTCGCGCTGTCTCCATTGGGGACACCAGCCCGCTCATCAATGACTCCAGAGACCAGTCAGCCATTCCTTCTTTAATGAGACTATCAATGACCTCTGGGTTTAGGGGGTCATCACACGCCACAGCACGTAGGAGTTTGTGATGTGCGCCTCCCGTGAGATCGTCTCCATGGTCATCCAGACGTTCACTTAGCCGACTTCGGTCCGCTGGTCGCTCCGTTAAGTGGACAGCCATACGCAGGGCCTCCTGCTCGGCGGCGGTGTCACTCATGTCACCATAGACATTTGCGAGTGCTTCGTAGACCTCCGGGGAAGATGGAGTCTCAGATGACGCTGCGACAAGGCCGGCCCTCGCTGCTCTCAATTGGTCATCTGCGCTCAACTGCTCATCGTTTAAGTACAAAGCACTCTGCTTCATGCGCAATGCGGTCCTCTTGTCTGGCTCCTCCGATGCGTTTATAGCCCGCGTCAAAGCAAGACGGGCTTCGCCCAGACGACCGCTGCGCAACTCGAGATCGACAAGCCTCTCAAGGGCCAAGACATCGTTCGGTAGAAACTCCAGAATATGTAACAGCTCTGTCCTAGCCGATTCATTGTCAGACAGATGATTCTCGTAGAGACTCGCGAGCCGGAAACCCAATGCCCGCCGCAGATCTTCATCCGTAGACCTAGATCGCGCGCTCACATACCACTCAGCTGCAGTGGACCAATGACCAAGGTCAGCGGCTAAATCTCCGCCCGCTCTAAGAAAGCGAATCGAGGGCTGAGCGGATCGTTGGAGCGCCTCTTTCATCGGTCCCAGAGCCCGGTCTGGATCCAATAATCGGTCTCGGGCTACAGCGAGAAAACCCAGGGCGTGCTTCTCCATGGTCTCCGAAGACTCTGTAGACTCGAGCGCCCTCAAGAGACCATCGGCATAGCGTTCCCAGAGACCGTTCTTCTCCGCGATAGTGCGTAATGAACCGATGACGTCTTCGGACTCAGCCCCGCCCCGACCGAGAGCTTCAATAAGACAATCGGCGGCCAACTTCATCTCGCCATGAGAGATGGCATCTTCGGACGCCTCTACGTAGAGACGTAAGGAGAGCTCATCGCAGACCGCCGACTCGGCCAACTTGATGAGCGCGCGCCGGGCGACGACCGTTTGCTCTTCACGATGAGCCATCACCCGCAAGTATTGCAGCGCGACTAGATGATTAGGGTGATCATCGAGCACAACACGCAAAGTCCTCCTTGCAGGCTCATACTGCCCTGCTAACAGGAACGTCCTCGCCGCTTCGACCACGTACCCTGTAGAGCGAGACTGGAACCATCCCGCCAGCCTCCATTTATCTTGAAGTAGAGCCAAGAGGTCGACGTCACCTGTCTCATCCACCCAGCGACCCAACCACTCCAGCGCTTCTTCATTAGCGCCGTCTACACGCATCACCCGCTGATATGCATCGAGGGAATCATAATGCTCGCCCGACAGCTCCAGGATACGCGCCCGCGCCAACATGTACTCGATGGCGAGGTCCGACTCTCCAAGCAGCCTCTTGGCCCTCTCATACCCGTCGACCAATACTTGAACGGCGTTGGTCGTACACGCCGTCCGCTCCAAGTAAAGAATAGGGAGCAAGCTCGTGTTCAGACTCTCTTCAGCCTCATCGATCGCCGTTACGGCATCGTCCACGGAGTTCAGCTTCACACGTGCGATCTCTGCGCTCTCCAAGAGACACGACGCGCGAACAGCAGGCACCGATGCCGTTCGGCCCAAGACACGCCAAAGCTCCAAGGACTCATCGGGCTGGCCCATGCGATGTGCTCGCGCTGACTGCAACCGTCGCGCTCGAACGCAATCAGGGTAGATCTTAAGGGCTCGCATCAACAGCTGCTCAGAGAGTCCGTGGCGATCAGTGTCTTCGGCGGTGATACTCGCCGCCTCCGCCAAGCACTCGGCAGCCCGCACTGGATCAGTCAGCAGATTGGCGAGCATTACGAGATGCTCAGTCAAGCGTTCAGGTGAACCAATTTGGCGGCAGATATCGACCGCCAGCTCAACCGTGCTCACACTCTGAGGAACCAAAGTCAGCGATTGCTCGATTCTCTCTAAGGCCAAAGTTGGCCCTGTAATCTCGAGCGATAGAAGCGCGATCCACCTAGAGAGATCGGCTCGATTCTCCACGGATTGAGAGGAGGACAATTGCTCCGACAGCCCGGTGAGGAATAACTCAGGTGATGCCTTTTGGGTGCCAAAAGAGACCAGGACTTGTCTACCTAAGACGTCCTGTTCGCAGCGCATCAGCAATGCGCCATCGGCGTTCTCTCCGGTCTCTAAGTAACGAGCCATGCCCGCTCCATGAGACTGAGCCATCTGCAAGCAGGTGTTCCCATCGAAAGCAGGCCCCGTGCCCCTGAGACCCTCATTAACTTCGGCGACCCTCGAGGGCTCTCCAGACTCAACGAGGGCAGCCGCGAAGTGCACTGCGGCGATCCAAGAATCTGGAGCTAGGGTATGGGCCATCTCGAACGTCTCTAGCGCGCTCTTGGCGTCGCCGAGAACATATATCCTAATCAGACCAACGAGCCACGCAGAGGCCGCTTTGACTAGGGTATCCAGCTCTCCGCTGGCCGCCTCTAGTAGAACCCCGCATAGCGTCTCCCAGTCACTAGTGATGACCAGAGCGCGTCTGTGGCACCAGAGCGCATAAGGATCGTTTGCTGACAACTCCAAGACCGCGCGCCAACCCGCGTCCGTGTCTAGCGAGGGTCTCTCCAGCTGACACAACTTACGGGCATATACGAGGCGCAGGTCCCGACACGACTCCAACCGAACACATTTCTTAAAGGCTTCAGCCGCCTCCAATAGACTCCCGGCGCCCTCATGGTAAAGCCCCAGCACATACCAATGACTCGGCTGATTTGGTTGCGCTTGAACCGCCTGGGCGATGAACTCGAGAGCTGCGGCCTTCTCTCCACAGCCGGCGGCCTCTGCCGCCACGCTTCGAAACAATCCTGCCCGAACAGCGGGATCAGGCACGCTCCAGATAAGTCGGCGCTGTGCTTCAAAATATGGATGTACCCCTAAGGCTCCGGGACCCATGCGTTGAGCGAGACTGCTGAGCTCTGGACTCCCCCGTACAGCTTGGGGCAAGGCCTGGTACAGGTCCGCAGCCTTCTGGTCCTCTCCAGCCCGAAGTAAATCTCCCAAGCCGAGGGCGACGGCTGCGGCCGTCCAAGGAGCTGCGCCCTGGGAGTGGGCCATGCCCTCGCACAGACGAGACAGATCATCAAAATGCTCAGTTAACCCGGCGAGCTGTACCCGCCTTAAGATGGTGAAGGGATTGTCTGGGTTCGTCCGGTCCGCTCTCTCAAAGAGCAACGAGCTCTCCTTGAAACGGCTAAATCGTAGGAGGTAGATGTCACCCATCTCTCGAAGCAGCCGGCTCTTTCGAGTACGGTCTTCCGCCGCACGAACCTCCGCTTCAAGAAACTTCAGAACCACCGACCAACGCCCGATCCGCCCAAACATCCTCCTGCCACTACTCGTAGTCGGACCATGGCTTGGGTTCGCCTTGAAAGCGGCTTGGTATGCGATGAGCGCCAGTGGTTCGTCATTCAACTCGGACTCAAGAAGGCGGCCTAGCGCATACGCTAACTCTGCACGATATGATGGATTCCGAGAGGTCTCGTATTCGGCGGTCAACAGCTCAATTGTCTGAGATACATACCGCCAAGAGGGCTCATCGACCCAACCCGGACGCTCCAAGGCGCTCAGATGAGTCGATAACTCGACGTCCGCGCCATCGAACCAGGGTGAGCCTTCAGCCTGGTTTTCAGTGGAGGTGGGTGTACGGTTCGTCATTCTCTTCAATCAGCTCTTTTACGGTCGCACGGGACTGCAACTCTTCCGGCGCATTGCGTAGCTCTGCAGCGTGGAGAGCCTCCAGCCTCGTCTTGCGTTCACGTCGCCTCCGGATCCAGCCAAGCACAAGAAGGAAGGCTGCGAAGACCCAGAGGCTCGTCTCACCGAAGATGACCCCGAGCCACCCCCATCTCACCCTAACGGCGCTACGCCAATCTCTCTCTAGACTACTCAGCGGAGTCCCGTAAACCTCAAAAAACGCGTTCTCAAAATCATGGGGGCCCGCCTGCAACATGGAGATAAACTGGGAGAATTTTTCTGCTCCGAACTGGCCGTGTAGATATCCGATAAAAT
>CALELH010000096.1 GCA_937902595.1 uncultured Myxococcales bacterium | reverse complement strand
GGATGACACCGTTCACGAAGACATGGGTACGCTGACACGTGACTATGGAGTCAACAGTTTTAAGCACTTCATGGCCTACAAGAACGCCATCATGTGTGACGACGAGGTCCTCGTAAACAGCTTCACTCGAGCGAGGGACCTAGGCGCGCTGTGCACGGTACACGCCGAGAACGGCGAGCTGGTTTACCGACTCCAACAGGATATCTTCAATCAAGGAATCCACGGACCGGAGGGTCATCCACTCTCTCGCCCGCCGGAGGTTGAAGGTGAAGCAGCGAATAGGGCGATCCGCATCGCCGAGGTACTTGGCGCGCCGCTCTATCTGGTTCACACATCGTGCATCGACGCGCTAGAAGCAGTGACTCGCGCACGCCTAGAAGGGCAACGAGTCTTCGCAGAGGTCCTGGCTCAACACTTGGTCATCAACGACAGCGTCTATCGAAATCCCGACTGGCGCTTCGCCGCTCATCACGTAATGAGCCCTCCATTTCGCCCATCGGAGCATCAAGAGGCGCTCTGGCGAGGCCTTCAGTCTGGAATGCTCCAGACGACCGCCACTGATCACTGCTGCTTCTGTACACCTCAAAAGGAGATGGGCCTCGATGACTTCCGGCAGATTCCCAACGGGACGGGCGGCGTCGAAGACCGAATGTCGGTGCTGTGGCACCACGGGGTGCGTACGGGCAAGCTGACTATGAATGAATTCGTACAGGTCACCTCGACCAACTGCGCCAAGATCTTCAACATTCATCCCAAGAAGGGCTGTGTGGAGGTCGGCTCCGATGCAGATCTCATCGTCTGGGATCCAAACGGTACACGACTTATCTCTGCAGAGACGCACCATCAAAACATCGACTTCAACATCTATGAAGGTATGGAGGTCACCGGCATACCTACGGTTACGCTGAGTCGAGGTTCCGTGGTTTGGAAGGACGGAGAGCTAAAGACCATAAAGGGGGCCGGTCGCTATGTAGACCGCCCCTGTTTCGCGCCCTATCACGCAGCGATCGGCCGAGCTCGCGAGCTACGCACCCCCCAACCGGTCGACCGCAGCTAGGCAAACAACGAGGCTCCGGCGCGATTCCGTAACACCCTGACCAGAGTCCCTCGTATGGAGATGCGTCCAGGCTATCCCCTGCTAGGCGCTGGTGGATAGACTCCCAACTCACGAAGGCTCATTTCATGAACCAGTACAGACTTTTGTTGCTCGCGTCTTGTCTTGGATTGACCATGTTCGGCTGCCACCTCAATGGAGAGAGCAGCGGGTCAAACGCGCCCATTCAACTCGGTGGGGGAACTCAATCCGCAGATGGCGCCGCCGAAACTCGACAGGCCGCCGAGTTATTCCTGGACCGATTGCCCCGTGGGCTGTGTGAGCACTACATACGGTGTGGTTTCGGAGAGGCCTCGGATCTTGAGGCATGCCTAGCAGACATCCGTGAGGACATCGAGCGCAGCGCGCGGACGTCCGGCGCAGTCTGCGATGGGATGGTCGCCTTCTACGAGCGGCACCGACAGACTCTGGACGCGTGTCTCGCGACCCCCACTGACAATTGCCAAAACGACGATCTTGGTCAATTTTGTCCTCCACTAGAAGAGTTGGACGTGGCGAGTGTCTGCGCACAGGGTGCCGGTAATGACTCAAACCAAGTTGAGGTCGGAGACGGACGAATCATGCAGCCCTGCATATCGGACGACGGCTGCCAAGAGGGCATGCGATGCCTGGGCCGACTCGCAGGTGTCGGTGGAAAGTACTGCTCGATCCCGTGTCAAACGAACGCTGATTGCGACCCACTCATCCAGGCCTCCTTCTTCATGGAGCTTCCCGAAAAGTTCCGCAACGCGAATCGATGGAACAGTGATTACCTCTGGCCAGGTGTCCGGTGCACAGAATTGAATGACGCCTCCACTCAAAATGTCGGGGCTGCAGATGGGCGCTCTTGGTGCGCCATACTATGCCAAGAGAACGCTGCTGCCGGCTACCAGGACAATCGGAGCACCGTAGATAACTGTTCCTGTCTTCCAAACTATCGATGGGCCGATGAACAGCAGACGGAGTGCGTCTGGAACAGCGAGCTTGAATGCTCCATCTTTACGCCCTGCACCTCGACCAACACCGAAGCGCGGCGCTGCTCAGAGGGAGATTTCCGCTGTATCGTTGGAGAGCGTCTCGAAGGGAGGTGCTTTGATCGCATTGACGGAGACGCTATCGAAGCCTGCGCGACCCGATGCAATTGGCAGTGCGATGGGGAGTGTCTTCAAAACACATGCGGCTCTAACTCATCTGATGCCTGCACCCGTGCTTGCTGTACGTCCGATGTCCCCGGGTGCGAACGCTAGGTACAGATAAAGACTTCAACTCTCACTCTGAATCAGAGAGGATTCGACGTCTGGACTCTAAATGAGGAGGCTCTGTGGGCGCATTTTCACGCAGTTGGGAAATCACTAAGCTGTCTTTCGCGATGCTCGGTAAAGACAAGGAGATGCTTCTCTTTCCCGTGTTCGCGAGCATCAGTTCAATTGTCTACCTGATCGCGATGTTGCTCCCTAGCGGTCTCTTGGAGCTGCTCAGTGGCGGCGAAGAGGGCGCTGTCATCGGTGCGCTCCACTACACACTTCTCTTCCTCATTTATCTAGGTCTGGCGTTCATAGCGACGTTCTTCAACGTCTGTGTCGTCTACACCGTGAAGACGCGTTTCGAGGGCGGCGACGCCACCCTAATGGACAGCCTCAAGTTTGCGATGACGAAGCTCGTCGTTATCTTTCAGTGGAGCCTGATCTCGGCGACGGTCGGCCTCCTCCTCGCGATACTAGACCGCGTAGCCGAGCGGATGGGTGGGGTTGGCGGTATCATCCTAAAGATCATCCGAGGCATGCTGGGCATGATGTGGTCCATTCTCACGCTCTTCGTGGTCCCGACCCTAGTCTACGAAGATGTGAGCCCGCTCGAGGCGATTAAACGCTCTACGGAGGTCATTAAGAAGACCTGGGGAGAGAGCCTGATTCGGCACTATGGACTGGGACTCATTCAATTTGTCTGCATCTTCGCCATCGCTGTTACAAGCATTGGCCTCGTCATCGTCACCCCTTCACCGACGATGGCGACGATAATTATCTGCGCGGCCGGAGTCTCTATCTTATTCTTGAGCCTCGTCTTTAATGTGGCCAATACGGTCTTCAACACCGCGCTCTATGTTTACGCCACGACGGGAGAGGAGCCGCAGGACTTCGCCGGAGGCACTCTTCAGAGCGCATTTGTCATCAGTGATACGCCATCGAACGGGTGAGCGCGGACCTCAGAGTCTGCTCTCTAGCTCTTGACGCCTGGGCTTAGATGCTGAGTAAAGGCGCGTTCCGCTCGTTGGAACACCGCGCCCAAACCACTCATCGAGGCGT
>CALELH010000095.1 GCA_937902595.1 uncultured Myxococcales bacterium | reverse complement strand
GCGCGAGTCGTTGCCGAGTCGCGTCTCTTAGACTCTCCACCGTATGAGCGGTCTCCTTCGTTGGTGATAGGGCCGGTAAGACCTCAACGTCGATTCGACCCGGCGTCAACAACCAGCTTCCTTTGTGTTTCGCTTGATAGGCTCCGGTTATCGCGAGCGGGAGGATCTGGACGTCTTGCTGGACAGCGATATGAAATGGACCCTTCTTAAATGGGCCGAGGGTGCCATCGGGGCTTCGGGTCCCCTCTGGAGCGATCAGGAGCGAGAGCCCCTCCTTTAAGCTGTCTCCCGCAAGGTTCAGGCTCTCTATCGCTCCACTGAGCTGGGCGCGATCGATGGGGACCGCGCCCCAGCGTCGAAGGATCCAACCCCAAATCGGAACGTCAAACTGCTCCTTCTTACCAATGGCACCGGCGAACTCAGGTACCAAGGCGACGACCACCAGAGTGTCGAGTAGAGAGGTGTGGTTGAAGACGTAGATATAGGGGCCCTGCTCGGTGGGTGGAAACACACCGATCAGACGCAACCGTTGCCCTGCGGCGAGGAGCATACATCGACACGCGACCCGGGCGACCGGATGAAGAACTCTCGGCGAGATGACGACGGCGAGCAGCAGATAAAGCGTCCCCAAGCAGACGAAGCACAGGACACTGAGGATCCAAAGTACGGCTGAGATTAATGCCCTAATGACCATGGCTCTAGGGTGTTTAACAGAGGCCTGACCGTCAAGGTTAGTTTGGTCACGGGACGCCTAACCTACGTTGGGGGTGACCGCCGCGGCGCACCAGACTTTGGGCTCATCAGCCGCCATGTTTTTCCTTGGGGCCTGACCGCTGACTGGTCCTGGAAGTGCGGATCTGCGATGCTCTGCCAGTCATGAGGGGGTGGCGATGAGTGACGAGGGTAACCATCAGAAAATTCGATCGCTTTACGCAGCGGACGCAGAGGCGGCTGAGCGCGCCCTTTGGGGGCGGAGAGTCGATCCATTTACCCGTCGCGGTTTTCTTAATCGTGCTGGCCTAGCGGCGCTGGGCGCTGCGCTCGGAGCGACGATCCCCTTCGCGGAGAACATGCCCGGCGGGCTGATGCCTATCGCGTTTGCGGGGCCTAAGGCACCACAAGAGATCCCAGGGAAACACCCTGGGTTACGGATCTTGAACGACCGGCCCATCAACGCGGAGACGCCCGCGCACTTATTGGATGATCTGCTGACGCCGGCGAGTAAGCTGTTCGTCAGAAATAACGGCCTGCCCCCTGCGACTGTGGACCCGAAGACGTGGACGCTGGCCATCGACGGCGAGTCGGCGGTCAAGGCAGCCCAGTTTACGCTGGCGGAGCTGAGATCTCGCTTTAAGCAACACACGTATCGGTTTGTTCTTGAGTGCGCCGGCAATGGACGCAGCGAGTTCTTTCCTCCGGCCAAGGGAAACCAGTGGTCAACAGGCGCAGTCGGCTGCGTTGAGTGGACGGGAGTTCGCCTTAAGGATGTCCTCGCGGCGGTCGGCGTCAAGAAGGACGCCGTCTATGTCGGGTATGAGGGCGCTGATGTTCACTTGAGTGGCGATCCCAAGAAGAGACCAATCTCTCGTGGTGTGCCCATCGCGAAGGCTATGGAGGAGGAATGTCTCATCGCCTGGTCCATGAACGGCGCCCCGATCCCGGCGCTTCATGGCCACCCTTTGAGGTTGGTTGTCCCCGGTTATCCTGGGTCATGTTCCGGTAAGTGGCTCACTCGGCTGCTGGTGCGAGACCGTGTTCACGATGGCACGAAGATGACGGGTAACGCCTATCGAGTTCCCTGCGAGCCGGTCGCCCCAGGCGCTCAAGTACCCAAGGACAAGATGTGCATCATCGAGTCTATGCCGACAAAATCCCTAATCACGTGGCCCCGGTCCGGGATCGAGCACTCGCTCTCGAAACCTTTGGAGATCCGCGGGCATGCATGGTCGGGGCAGGGCAAGATTACTGGAGTTACATTGAGTCTCGACTTCGGTGCGACCTGGCAGTCCGTCCAGCTTGGAGAGCCGGCCAATCGTTTTGCTTGGCAACGGTTCACGGGCACAGTTCGACTACCCAAGCGTGGATATTACGAGATTTGGGCGCGAGCGACCGATGAGAATGGGCGAGCTCAACCCATGGTGTTACCTGGGTGGAACCCGAAGGGCTATCTGAACAACGCGTGTCATCGCGTCGCGATTAAGGCGGTATAGGCGATGTCGCCTGGACTCGTGCTCTTAATCGCTTTGCTCAACTCGGGGACGCTCATTGAGGCCCCCGGCGTGGAGCTTGTGCGCGGGCACTGCAGTGGGTGTCACTCCGAGCGCCTGATCACTCAGAATCGGGGGACTCGAGATGATTGGTTGCGGACCATTCGTTGGATGCAGCGGACACAGAACCTTTGGCCGCTGGAGCCGACGGTAGAGAAGACAATCTTAGATTATTTAGCGACGAACTATCCCCCTGGGCGCGCCTCCCGTCGTCCACCGTTACATCCATCCCTGATGCCGCCTGGGCCAGGCATGACGAAGACTCAGTCAGCGAAGCCGCCGGAGCCGCAAGCGGTGACAAAGGCCGCTGGGTCCGATTCAGTAAAACCTGGAGGATGCGGATGCGACGTCGGTCGTGGAGACGGATCTTTCGCTCCGTGGGCAGCGCTTGTGTTGTTGGGGTTCCTTCGTCGCTGGCGGCCATCTCCCTGAGTTCCTAGCGCGGATCAACACTTGAGTCAGCGCAGCGAATTGCTCCGGTGCCGTTTACCGTGCGAAGATTGACTCAGCCTAGGAGTCACCTTGAAGACGAATCTCACGACCATAGCCTTGATACTCGCCCTCTGCTGCTCTTCCGCGTGGGGACGCGTGGTTCTACAAAATGACTCGATTCAAGCGGGCGATGAGATCGCCTTCTACCCCAATATGCAGGGGGGTGAGTCCTTCATGTCCATCTTTGATGTGCCTGAGGACCACCCAGAGTTCCAGATCTGTAGAGTCCTGCTCTGGATTGGCCCTGCGGGCTCCAACATATTTACGGTGAGGATCGACGAGGCGAACGAGGATGGCGAGGCGGTCGGTCTCGTCTGGCAGAGTGACCTTGACGCGTACCAGGTCTTTGGGAGCGTCGAGCGCTTAAGCAGCATCGATCTCGCACCGCAGCGGATCCGGAGCAACGTGAGGCGACTGCGAGTGCGTGTTCGGCATGTCGAGGGCCAGAACGCCCCGCCTGGCATCGCCTCGGACTCCGATGGCATTACTCCGGGACGGAATCTCTTGTCAGTGCTCCTGAGGACGGGACGACGTTTCCAGGGGTATAGCGAAGAGCTGGAGGTAGATGGCTCGCCGCCGCGCCCGCCTGGAGACTGGATCTTACGTCTTGAGGTCGTCAATGTGGATGAAGCGTGCCCAGGTGGGGCGGCGCCGCTGCCAGACGCGGGCCCGCCTGAGCCACCTGAGGACGCGGGCGCTCCAGAGGATCTAGACGCGAACGTCCCCATTGGCTCCAGGGATGCTGGTGTCTCTGATGTTGCACCGGCGCCGACTCCCGATGGGGGCACGCCCGTTGTTGATGCTCAACCGGTCCCGGCTCAGGACGCAGTAGGCGATACACCACTCGAGTTGACGCGCATCGCCCCCGAGACGGGGCCAGCCGACAGGAACACCGAGGTCGTCATAAACGGCCGAGGTTTCCCTCTGAATGGCCAGATATTCGCAGAGATTGGCGAAGAGAGAGTCCTCGAGCTTGAGGTCCTCTCGGGCTCAACGATCACCGGGATTGTACCGGCTGGTCTCGCCCTAGGGACCCATGACCTGCGCTTAACGCGAGGAGATGGTCAGGTCGCGATTCTTCCCAGCGCGTTCAGAGTGTTGGGTGACACCTTAGACCTGGTGTCTATTACGCCGGCGCGCGTCGCACAGAACGCTCCATCGGAGCTCAGCATTCAGGGCGCAGGCTTCAGCGCCGAGACGACCTTCTCCCTCGCGGGCGTTGCCCTAGAGGACGTGACTATCGACTCGCCGGAACAGGCGCGCGGGACGCTCTTCGCATCCATGCCTCTGGGAACCTATGATCTGGTCGCTCGGGATGGTGACGCCGTCGCGCGCCTCCAGGACGGACTTGAGGTGATCCAAGGGGGGGCACCTGACGGTGGCCTCTCGGGAGGCGGGACGGCGCCGAGCGCGAGCGGCTGTTCCGCGACCGCAGATGGCGCCCAGGGTCGCGCCCCATGGTGGGTCTGCCTCGGATTACTTATCTTCGCGCGACGTCGCGAACGTTCATGAGGGCTTCTTGGGACAGGCGTTTTGGGTTCAGCCTCCTCTCTATCGTTTTATTGACTGGCTGCTCGGGAACCTCGGGGTCGATGGGTCCCTCCGTAGATGTCGTGGTGATGGACGCAGGGGTCAATGACGGCGAGGCGCCGGTCATGGACGCCATGCCAGCCCCTGATGCATCACCGATGGGTAAGCTGCTCTTCGTAAGTCCGGATGATTCCTCTGATGGGGATGGGCGTAGGCGTACCCCATTTGGATCTATTGAGGCCGCCTATGGAGTGGCTGTCCCCGGTGACATCGTGGTGCTTCTTCCCGGAGAGTATAGTGGCCTCATGGGTCCTCCTGAGGGGGTACTCGTACAAGGAAGTGGCGCTGACGTGACCTCTATTCAAGGTCCCGTCGTCTTGAGAGCGGCGAGGGTTGGCTTGTCCGAGGTGAGCGTCGTTGGAGGCCGGCCCGCTTTGACGGTCGACGGGACAGCGACGGTAGACACCGTCACTCTCAGAGATGCCCCTGCGGCGCTGGTCGTGACCGGAGAGCTCGAAGCCCGCGAGCTTCGGGTTAGTGAGGTGCGAGACGCCTCCGCTGAGCCGCGTTCCTTCGATGGGCCGACTCCGAGCTCAGGCGCCGCGGTTCGGGTCGCCGATGGGGGTCGATTGGTTTGGCGAGGTGGAGGCATATCGCGCTGTGACTGGGTCGGGCTCCGCAATCTTGGTGAGGCGTCACTCGATGGAGTAAACATTCGCGACCTAGGTGGACCCGGTCTCGTGAATGAAGCGGGTCTGTTAGACGGCCGCCGACTTCAGGTGGAGCGAGTGTCTGCGGCCGCTGTCTTGGTGCTCGGCGGGGACATCGAGCTTGAGGACAGCAGCGTACGGGATACCGAAGAGACGCCCCTGGTGCCTCTCCGATCCGGGGTCGCTGCATACGGAGGCACAGCGCTCTTGAGCGCGATTGACATCGCCCGAGTTAATCGCGGGTTGCGATTGAGTCGTGGAGCCCAAGTGATCGTCTCCGGTGTCCAAATTACTCAGCCAACCATCGACGGTGTGAGCATGGACGAGGCTCGGATCGATGGGGCTCGGGTGACGGTGGTGGGGGCCCGAAACACAGGGCTGAGCGCGGTCAGCGAATCTGAGATCAACCTGACACAGTTGGAGATTCAGGACGTCGGACGCATTGGGCTCTTGGTGAACGGATCAACGGCCCATGTTGAGGGGCTCACGGTCGCCGGTAGCGATGGGCGTGGAGTGACTCTCTCCGGTGCGCAGGGGACGCTCAGCGGGATCCATCTCAGTCGTATTCAGAACGTCGGGATCCAAGTCAGTGATCCTGGGGGACCCCAGACAATTCAGAATGGAGTCATCGAGAGGTCGTCGACTTCGGGGATCGCCTTGACGGGCAGGCAACATGAGGTGGTCATCTCTGGAGTCACCGTCTCGGCCATCGCCATCGGTGACGCCGGCCTCGGCGAAGGCATACATCTGTTCCGGGCGCGCGGGGCTCTGATCGGGGTGACGAGTCACGGCAACGCCGGAGCGGGCGTGCTCGTGGAGGAGTCGACCCTGCGGTCGGATGGGCTCGCCGTGCGAGAGAACGCTGGCCCGGGGATTGTTCTTATCGGCAGCGGCCCCGAGACCGCCCTCG
>CALELH010000094.1 GCA_937902595.1 uncultured Myxococcales bacterium | reverse complement strand
GGCCGATTCGGACTTATCTCGAGCGGCTGATGACTCTTCGCCACGAAGACGCCTCCAGCTGTCTCTGAGGGCGACAACGAAGGCGATCTGCCGCTCTAGGTCGTACTCGATGACATACTTGTACCAGCGCATTCTGACCGCGTCGGTGTACTGCTGGAGCTTTAACCACATGCCGGAAGAGGCGATACGCCCACGGCCGCTGGGGGTCGGATCTCGAAGGGTCCAATTCTCTCGCCAACTGCAGACGCCCCGCGCACAGGTTCGAACGGGTAGGAGCACTTCGATCCAGGAGTGTGCTTCACCCTGAGTGATGGCGAGGTAATTCCCAAAGTCGTTCCATCGACCACCATGAAACCCATTCACGAGTCGCGCGCCGATGCCAAGCGAACGTAAGAGCATCACCATGCTCGACGCGAAGTACTCGCAGTGACCCTTCTTTTGGGTGAAGAGAAAGTCTTCAAGGGGAGCCAGCCTCTCGTCCCGTCCGAGGTCAAGTGTGTATTTGTAGTTCTTGGACAAATAGCCTTGGACTCGCTCCACGACCTCTCTGACGGTCTGCGCATCTCCGGCGATACTCTTTGCGAGCAATTGGACTCTTGGGTCTAGATCCTGGGGAGTCTGGCGAAACCGAGGGCTCACGCTCCGTTCGAAGCGAGCCATCAACTCTAGATAGTCGACCATAGGGATGGATACGGGGATCTCGTCCGACCAGTCTCGACTACTGTGTACGGTGTAGCTAAACGCGATCTCATCGAGCTGCTCGTAGTACAGATCACCATCAATATCTTTCTGAATGGCGCGATAGCGGCCCGGGACATCGAGATCTCCCATCTTCGGAAAGTCTAGCCCTCGGATCTTGTGCAGCCCAAAGATGACGCGGCTGTCCATGGGCTCTAGATAAATCCTTTGAGTGACCGGTGGTGATGTAGGAGGCGGGACACCAACGTGAACTCGGTGGCCACGGCGCGCGAGGGTACGCTTCGTTCGGCTATATGACTTCGTCCAGCGTTTGCCGTCGTAATTATCGAAGGACACCCCCCGCCAATATGGGGGGAGGCGGGCCTGGTCTTCTCGCTTATCGAATTCGACGCGCATCACCACGGTTGGGTTATCTTTTATAAGCCCGAAATGACCCAACTCAACCTGAGTACTAAACCCAGCCATCGTGAGGCCTGGCCTTGACTGACTAAAGAGGCGGAATCCCACACGTGGGAACATAAAGAAGAATGTCGCTGCGGTCACAAAGACGACGAGCGATGCGAGGGATGTCACGCCGAGGAAACGCCATCCCACCAGTCGACGTGAATCGAGAACCCGCTGGACCTGGACAGGCCTCCCCTCTAAAGAGTCCCCGTATTTCAGCAAGAAGTTGTCTTCCATCTCGCGCTTCAAATGAAAGAGGATGAGTGTCCAAGTGCTGAAGACTATGTAGAAGAGGAACAGCGCTCCGTAGGTCAAATCGCTGCTCAACGCCGTCGCCGCGATCATTTGGAGAAGACTCACCACGTATAGTTGGAGGTAATCAGCGCTATTTTGTCGGTTAAAGAGCTTATTCACGCTCAAAAAAACGATGAAATATATGGCGCTGATCAACACCGATGCACCGGTAAAGACATCGAAGATTGTCTTGCCTAGGGCTAGGACCGTCAGCGCATTCCAGACGTTTATGTACCGTTCGATTTCAACCCGTGGCGGCTCCCAGAACCAGCTTATGGCGAAGCCGGTCATCGTAATGGCTAAGATGATCGGTGTCAGCTCTCCGCTCGCGAACAGGGCGAAGGTGCTCGTCGCTATGACCAGGTAGCTACACGTCTTATGTACGAGTGAAAAACGCATCGTCGCCTTAAGGAGTAATCACGTGAGCGACGTTATGGGCGGGTAGGAATTGAGTGCCGTTCTCGTGGGACACGACGATGTCGGGGCGCCAAGACCAGCTGACAGCTGAACCATCTTGCGTCGTTTGAAATTCAATCACCGCCAGAGCCCGCAGAAGGGCGTCTAAACCTCTTCCCTGAGCAGAGACGGTCCAGTGGCCGTCTGGCGTGTAGAACTCTACATCGTGACCCTGGTCGGCGAAGTGCACGACTAGAGATGCCGCGTAGTCGACGCACCGGTCAAAAGAGTCGGTTAGGAGCTCCTGCTGATCCGTTAAGGGCGCGCTGACCATTGTGTTGAGGCCGATGGATGTCGTAGGAGCGCCATCGATGGCGTATTCGCGGATGATCTCCTCTTGACGGCCAGCGGAACGAGCCCAGTGAATGTCTCGGGCGTCATCGCCGGGTTGATATTCACGGAGTCCAAAGAAGTCTCGGCCGAGCCCCTTCTTGGCTAGAGCGTGAGCGTCACCTGAATTCTCGTTCGCATCCATCACTTCGGTGATCGGATGAATCCGTGGATAGACAGTGGCTGTCGCATGACTGGCAATGATTCGGCGTTTCACAAAGAAGGAGAACGGAAAGCGGGTGACCAGATGGATCTCACGGAAATCGTATTGGCCTCGTCGAGCAAACTCTGCTCGGTAGCTTGTCTCCTGTGAACGAGACGCTCTCACTTTTAGGAAGAAACACTTTTTGGTTCTGTTGAGCCCATCCGATAGGTCTTCTATTTGTACGCTAAAGGAGGGGAGTTTCTGCTTCGAGTTACGGATTCTAATGGTGGTCAAGAACGCTTGGCCAGCGAAGATTCTCAGGGGCAGGTGCCTCTCAACCCTTAGCCCACGCAAAGTCATCTCCGAGAGAACTCCGCTGATCACGATGAGCGACAAGATCATACCGAGAAACAAATAGAGGAGATTGTTTCCAGTGTTGATCGCGGCGATCCCTACGCCGATGGCGATGCCAACGGCATACTTGCCCTCGGAAGTGAATTTGAGCCGCTGTCTCTGACCTGAGCCTAGGATTCGCGCGCGATTTTTCCAGCCGAAGACGATCCCGACGATGAGTAAATAGAGCACGCTCAGGAGCACTGACCAGAGCAGTCCCACCAGGAGCGCCGCGAGCAAATGTGCTGCCCATATCAGTAGGCGCCAGCCTACAGGCACTCTAGGGCTCGTTGACGTCGATGTTTGGGAGGCGGCCATCGCGGCCTAGTTTGCCATAGATCTATCCCGCAACACACCTAGGTGTGCCTTGAGATACGATTATATGGCAGAGAGCGAGGGGAGGGGAGTCGGTTTCCCGAGACTTACCAGCTCGCCTTAACGACGCCAGGTAGGTTTCCGCGGAGCGCTTCTTCACGAAGCGCGATGCGTGAAAGACCAAACTTCCGGTAGTAGGCACGGGGTCGACCCGTCAGCGCACAGCGATTCTTGATTCGCGTAGCGCTCGCGTCGCGTGGCATCTTATCGATGGCGCGCTGTGCGGCATACTTCTCATCAAAGCTGGCGTTAGGGTCCTTGAGAACCTTGACTAGCTCAGCTCGTCGCTCTGCATACTTAGCCACCAACTTAATTCGTAGGCGGTTCTTCGCAATCTTGCTCTTCTTGGCCATGTGACCTTCTCTCCAAAATCAGCCCCGGTGGGCTTCTCAGCATTTCGAGTCGGCGGACTTTGCCAGAACTGGATCACAAAAGCAACAAGTTGATGCTGGTTGTTTAACACTGCCCGCTGGGTCATCTTGCAGTCAGCGCGATGATCATCCTTGGCGGCAGCCTTCAGCTGTCACCATGAGGAGCGTGTTCTCTGCGTTTAGACGAGACGAGTCGGGAGACGATGGCGCGGCATGACTGAGGAAATAAGTGTCAAAAATCCACGAGGCGGTGCCTGGTGGTGGCTCTTACGCGCTCCCTTTTTACTCCTGGTGGCTGCGGGGGCAGCGCTCCCAGTGGTCGCTGCAGCAGCGTATGTTCATTTCTCGCGGGATCTACCGCAAATACTGAGCGTAGATGACTATAAGCCGACCACGGTGAGCCGGTTCTTCGCCGATGACGGCCGGTTGGTGGGAGAGTTCACCGTTGAGCGCAGGGAGGTCGTCCCATTAGAGCGAATGCCGAGTTATCTCGTCGAGGCTTTCCTCGCAGCCGAGGACAAACGCTTCTTTCAACATGAAGGAGTCGACATCAGAGCCACGGCTCGAGCGTTGGTGGCGAATTATTTGGCGGGGCGTACGGTTCAAGGTGCTTCGACCATTACGCAGCAGCTCTGCAAGAGCCTCGTCGGTAACCAGCGTTCATATACCCGAAAAGCTCGAGAGGCCATCCTCGCTCGGCGCACTGAGCAGGTGTTGTCCAAGCTCGACATCTTGTTTCTCTATCTTAATGAGATCTATCTCGGACACGGTGCATACGGCGTGCATGCGGCGGCGCAGGCGTATTTTGACAAGGGGGTAGAGGAGCTAGATCTAGCTGAAGCGACCATGCTCGCGGGGCTGCCGCCCCAACCAAGTCGCGTAAACCCTGTCTTGAATTTTGAGAAGACTAAAGCGCGTCAAGCCGAGGTTCTACGACGTATGGTTGAAGAAGGCTTCATCACATCGGCGGATGCAGAGTCTGCGCTCAAGCAGGATGTGACCATCTATCGTAAGAGACGCTCAGAGGCGAACGCGAGCGCACCGTATTATGTGGAGCATGTTCGGAAGGAGATACAGCGTCGTTATGGGTATGAGGCCCTCAACCGAGCAGGGCTGACCGTGGACCTCGCCTTGGATGTTGACGCTCAGACTGCCGCTCAGAAGGCGCTTACCTCTGGTCTGCATGAGATGGGGGAGCGTCAAGGGTTCCTGGGCGCCGTCACTCATCTTGATGCCCCACAGCGGGACGCCTTTCTGCGGAAAGCTGACCGTATCTACGGAGGGCCCGAGGTTTTGGAGCCCGAGCGCTGGTACCTCGGATTAGTCCAGGAGGTGAAGCGTCGAGTCGCGACGGTTCGGATCGGTGGGCTGACCGCTGATTTGCCACTCAGAGAGGGGATGAAGTGGGCGCGACCATTTGATGAAGAGGCGGAGCGAAATCAGGGGGCTCTTACCGATGTACGGAAGGCGCTCAAGAGCGGCGATGTCATTCTAGTGCGCGCAAATCGGTCAAAGCGGCTGAAGAAAGCGCCTCGACCGGCATTGGCCCTAGGTCAGGTTCCGCCGGTTCAAGGCGCCCTCGTGTCCATGTCGCCAGCTACTGGTCATGTGGCGGCGATGATCGGTGGCTTCGACTTTGATCAGTCTGAGTATAATCGAGCCTTCCAGGGCTGTCGGCAGCCAGGCTCAATCTTCAAGCCCATCGTCTATAGCAAGGCGCTCACCGGCGAGTTTACCTTAGCGACCCCCCTCGATGATTCGCCCATCGTGGTCTACGACCGCAAGGAGCGATATATTTGGAAGCCGAAGAACTTCGGTGGCGACTACCGTGGCCACGTACTGTTCCGGGACGCTTTCATTCGGTCCATGAACATTCCGGCGGTCCGCGTGATTCGTAAGATCGGGGCTCAGGCGGCGGCTGATTGGGCGAAGCATCTTGGGATCACGACCCCCATGTATCCGGATCAGTCTCTCGTCTTAGGTGCGTCGTGCGTGTACCCCTGGGAGATGGTGTTGGTCTATTCCGTCTTCGCTGACCGTGGGGCCGCGGCACGACCGATATTTGTAAAGAAGGTCACCGACCGTGAGGGCAGAATCTTGGAGGATCGGACGCATTACGCCGATGTGAATGGTGACGCCGGATCCCGACTAGATGGCATGCTACGACGTCTGTTTGAGCCTAAGCAGAGACTCATCGCGGATGACACCGCCTACCTGGTTCAGACTGCGCTCAAGCAGGTGGTTGACTCCGGCACAGCTGTCGGGGCGAAGTCGCTGAAGCGGCCTTTGGGCGGGAAGACCGGAACGACTGATGCCTATGACGCATGGTTCCTCGGTTTCTCTCAAGAGCTCGTCACCGGGGTGTGGGTCGGGAGTGATTTGAATAGACGACGACTCGGAAAAGGGGAGACCGGTGGCAAGGTCGCGTTACCTATATGGAAGCGGTACATGAAGACCGCTCTCGAAGGCCATCCGGCGCGTGACTTTTTAGCTAAGCCACCTGAGACGATCGAGTTTCATGGCATCGACACAAAGACCGGTCTGTTAGCACCGAGCGGGAACCAATCCTTGAATCTCCCGTTCAAGCAAGGTACGCAGCCGGTGGAGACCGCTCGTCAGGAAGGCGAGCTGGACAACCAAGAGATCGATTTGCTCGAAGGTAATTTCTAGATGCTCCCGTTTGGAATAGGCATACCCGAGGTTCTGGTAATTCTCGTCGTCGTGCTCCTCGTGGTGGGCCCCAGTAAGCTCCCTGAGCTTGCTCGGACAGTAGGGAATGGGCTCCGCATGGCCCGCCGCGCCGGTTCGGAGCTGCGTAACGCGCTGGACTTCGAGGAGCCCATTAATGAAGCGAAGAGACAATGGGTCGAGACGGTCATCGAGGATGAGGTGGTCGCTGAAGAGTCCTTCGACGACTGTGAAGACGATGAGGCCGAACAGACGGTCTCTCGCGGAGCCGCGACGGCATCTCGAGCCTATCTTGACAACGTCGGCGATTATCCCGACCTGCCCGCCGAAGACGCGCCCTCTATTCAGCAACCCCCTACGGATGAAGTCCCCGAATCGGAGGGGAGCACCGTGGAATCAAAGCCGCCCCAGTCTGGCGACTCTGAGGTGATCTGAGATGTATGAGGAGTCCGGCGACCTGGAAGACAGCAGAGCGCCTTTCTTAGAGCACCTTGAGGAGCTTAGATGGCGCCTGTGGCGCTCCATCTTGGGCGTTCTGTTTGGTTTCGTCGTTTGCTTGGCCATCAGCGACATGCTGTTCGACTTCTTCACCACTCCGCTCTACGAAGTCCTAGAGTCAAATAAGGAGCGCCTTGGCGAGGAGCCTAAGCTCGTCTCGAGGACGGTGTCCGGCGCGTTCATGTTCCACTTCAAGGTCGCGCTGCTCGGCGGGGTCTTCATCGGCATTCCCGTCGTGCTGTACCAGCTTTGGCAGTTCGTTGTCCCTGGACTTTATAGTCACGAGCGTCGCTTCGCGCTGCCCTTTGTCGTCATCTCGAGCGTGTGCTTCATCGGTGGTGGGCTCTTCGCCTATTACTTGGTCTTACCGACCATCTTCGATTTTCTGATCAACTACAGTATTCGAACGGGCCCCCATAAACTGGTTCCCGAGATCGCGGTAGAGGATTACCTGGGTCTGACGACAAAGCTCCTGCTCGCGTTTGGGCTTGTCTTCGAGATGCCTGTCGTGATCGCTTTCCTGTCGTGGATCGGATTGGTGACCCACCGAGGTCTGCTCAAGTTCTTCCGCTGGGCCGTTGTTCTAGCGTTTGTGTTGGGGGCCGCCCTGACACCACCTGATATCGTCAGTCAGCTGTTCTTAGCGGGGCCGCTGGTCTTGCTCTATGGGCTGAGCATCGGCATCGCTTATCTGATCACCAAGCGCAACGAAGCGTTGAACGATGATGATGGCGATGATGATGATGGCGATGATGATGATGGCGATGATGATGATGGCGATGATGATGATGGCGAT
>CALELH010000093.1 GCA_937902595.1 uncultured Myxococcales bacterium | reverse complement strand
TAAGGAAGAGGCTAAGGCTGAGGAAGAGGCCAAGGCTGAGGGCGAAGAGAAAGAAGAGAAAGAAGAGGCCGCCGAAGACGCTGACGCCACCGAAGATTCAGAAGAGCCACCGGCAGAAGAGGCCCCAAAAGCAGAGCCCGCTGGAGATTCAGAGGGTGACGATGAGGGCGACGATGAGGGTGACGCAGAAGGTGACGACGAGGGTGAGAGCGACTCTCGTCTTTGGTTTCCTCGTCAAGACGGACTCCGCTTTACCTAAGCGCCCCACCGTCAGGGTTTCATAGCCCTACAGACAGCTTCAAAGTAACGACCACCTGAAGGAGTACTGGCAGTGCGTCGAGTAGCGCTCATTGTGTGTTCACTCCTCGCGGTGTCCCTCGCGGTCTTACTCCTAAGCTTCGACTCCATCGTGGAAGGTCGAGTCCATGACGTCTTCAAGAAGCTTGAGGCTCGAATTGGACACCCACTGAGATTTGAGTCAGCTGAGACGGATGGACTAGATACGGTGGTAGTACACGGTATTGAAGTTGGTCCGATCGGCGCGCCCCACATAAGCGTAAAGCACGTGGCCGTAGTCTTGGACCGCGACGCACTGTGGAAGTTGCGTCCAGTACCAACCCTCGTTCAGATCGATAGCCCACTACTGCGTGTTGAGAGTGGAGGGACCCCGATGGGGCTCGCTCAGGCTCTCAAGAGGCTGATGCCACCAAAGAGACCGGAGACGGTCGCAAGCTCCAACGGCTCGAAGCCTCGACGACAGATCCCGGCGATCAATGTTCACGGCGGCCGGCTGGTTGATGGGGGAAAGGTCGTAGATATCGCTGACGGTGAGGTCACCTCGTGGCGCGGTCGTATTCAAGGCTCAGCACGAGTGGCGACGCCGGCCATTGGTCTGTGCCACTTCGCGGGCAGCCCGGACGGCGTAGAGCTGCGCTGTGAGCGGCCATATGCGCATCCATTACCCGGAGACTTCAAGCTGCTCGTCGGAGAGCTTGAGGTGAAGCGAACGCCAGCTCTTTCGATTCGAGTGCCCAAGATTCAACTCCACCATGGAACGACGGATGGCAGCTTGCTCGGCAGTATTCTCTCAGGGATCGCCATCGACGCCAGCATCGAGTTGAAGGCAGACGCCGACGGTAAGTGGCCGATTGAGACTAAGCTCAGTCTACCGGGAGGTGGTCTTATCCTCGGTAAGGGGCGCGCAAGTATGAACGATATTGAGCTTTCCGCAGAGGTCGACGGACTTCAGATTGGTAAGGCTCATGAGGCGATCGGCGGGACCCTCGCCGGTCGGTACACAGTCAGGCTAGATCGCGAACAGAAGAGGGGATGGATTGAAGGTGAGGGCCGCCTAGAAAACCTGACCGCTGAGCATCCATCCCTCGCCGATGGTCCGATCGGCCCCTTCTCTATGGCCCTGTCCGGTAAAGCGTCAGCCCACATTAAGAACCTATCCAATCGGTCATTCAGTCTGAGTCTGGAGGGGGCCAAGGCGAGCTTGGGCGAAGCGCAGGCAACCCTCGGGGCCTCCATCGAGGCCGAAGGCGGTGAGTTTGAGTTCAAAGCAAACTTTGAGCTGCCTCTGATTGATGGTTCCTTATTGGTCGCGGCGGTGCCGAAGGGTCTCTTACCCAATCTAGAGCCACTACAGACGCGCGGTCGGTTAGGCCTGAACGCTGAAGTTGAGATCGACAGTCGGGACTACAAAGCGACGAAGCTGAACATAGAGATCCCGATGAAGAAGTTCGCGATCACTCGACTCAACCGAAAGATCGATTTTGACCGGATTCGTCAGACCTTTACCGCTCGTTTCGAGGTTCCAGGTGACGAGGAGGGGGAGGTCAAGACCCTCACACGTGAGTCTGGGCCCATCTCTAAGCGTTGGGTGTCTCTTGACGAGGCTGCGCCCCTGCTGCCCCTCGCGGTGAGAACTCAGGAAGATGGTGGGTTCTACAATCACGGTGGGGTGAGCCTCCTTCATCTGCGTGGATCGCTCATTCGTAATCTGGAGCGTGGTCGTTTCGCTCGGGGTGGCTCGACCATCACGATGCAGCTCGCCCGGAATTTATTTCTTAACAGGCGCAAGACCTTGGCTCGTAAGTTCGAAGAGATCATCTTGGCTTGGTTGCTTGAGCAGGAGTTCGATAAGGATGAACTCATCGCTATCTATATCAACCTCGTCGAGTTTGGGCCCGACATCTACGGGATCCAAGAAGCGACTCGGCATTACTTTGATAAGGAGCCAAGTGAGCTTACAGCGCCCGAGGTAGCTTGGATTGTGCGCCTACTACCGGGACCTCGAATCTTCTATCCAATGTTCCAAAAAGGGCGTCTCACCCGTGGGCACACCAACTCGATTAATCGTCTGCTGAGGCTATTGGTGAAGAAAGGGCATCTCGCAGAGGAGTTGTCGGCGCCCATCGGACGAGACGGGCTGTGGCCTAACGGGACTGGTGGTCGTCCAAAGAAGACTCCAAGGCGCACCAAGAAGACCTCGAAAGCCGCGGACTCAGCCAAGAAGTGAGCGAGCACCTCACAGCGCTGATCGCCCCAGACGCCTATAAGGGGAGCCTCCGTTCCGATGCGGTCGCTGAGGCGATGAGCTCTGGTCTACGGGACGGAGGATGGGCGGGTGCGATCGATGAGTGCCTGGTCGCTGATGGCGGAGACGGTACGTTGACCGCGCTGTCCAAGTCTGGGCCTGGGGTCATGGATGCGACCCCGGTTCGAGGTCCGTACGGCGAGGAGGTGCTCGCTGAATGGTGGCGATGCGACGATGGGACGGCCGTCATTGAGCTCGCGCGCTGTTCCGGACTCGCTCTCACCTCACATCGCGCTCCTCTAGATGCGTCCTCATACGGAACAGGTCAGCTGATCGCTCACGTCCTCTCCACCGGTGTTTCCGAGATCTTACTGGCCTGCGGTGGGAGCGCGACAGTAGACGGCGGCCTGGGTCTACTCGCAGCCTTGGGGGTTCGATTTTTCGCCCGTGGTGGACCGTTGGCTCAGCCGCGAGCGAGAGACCTCATCGATTTGACACATCTTGAGATGCCCAACCACCTTCATGAACTCCCAGTCTTGGTCTTGACCGATGTCACTAACCCCTTACTCGGTGAGCGAGGTGCTGCGGCTGTGTTTGGACCTCAGAAGGGGGCATCGCCGGGGGACGTCACCGAGCTTGAGCGTGGACTGTCCCACTTCGCCCACATCGTCGCATCCCACAGCGAGCGGTCCATCGACGGCTTAGTAGGGGGAGGAGCGGCCGGTGGCGTCGCCGCTGGACTCGCTGGGGTCTTTGGCTGTCCATTACGATCAGGCTTTGACGAGATCGCTGACCGTGTTGGTCTCGAATCAAGACTCTCCGAGTCACATGTAGTGCTGACCGGGGAGGGGCAGATCGATTGTCAGTCCTGGTCCGGCAAGACGATCTCAGGTGTCTCGTCTAGAGCGTCCGTTCTGGGCATCATGACCTGGGCCTTTGGCGGTCGGATTGATTCGACGGCGAGCTCGGGTCGGCCGTCGATGCTCGAGCTCGTCGAGGTGACGCCACGGGATATGCCGTTTGCGACGGCTGTGGAGCGCGCTCCTGAGTTGCTTAAGGCGTCGGTGAGTCTGACGACTCCTCAGATTGCAGCGTCTTGTCGTCGCGCTGAGCGTTGATCACACCTAGGGCGAGCAAGGCCACAGCGCCGTACAGCGCCAGCATGGTCCACTCCGTTAGCCTCTGTGCACCGCGAATCGTGAGTGAAAATGTGTGGAAGACCATGATCGTTTGCACGATCGTAAGGATCCATTGATTACGTTTATCTTCATCGCCCTCAGTCTCTGGTGAACGACTCTCTAAGTGCCGGATACCTCGACTCATCGTGCGGGCCTGCCACCAGCCGAATAAGATAAAGAGGAGGAGGGCTGGAATACCCGATGACGCTGCGGTTGAGAGATAGAAGCTATGACCCCCTCTACCGGCCTCCGAGGTGATCGAGACTACTTTATCCAGCTGTGAGAACTGTCCAAACCCGACGCCAAGGAGGGGGTTCTCAAGTACGCCACGAACGGCGTTCTTTGCGACGGCGCCTCGGTTCATTACGCTTGAGTCCTCTAGGGTGAGTCTATTTTGTACATACTGCGTCTCTCTCTTGCCGTAGTTACTGGCCCCAAAGAAGATGAGGCCCCCGGCGGCAGCCAAGAGCAAGACGAGACGTCGATTGCGTCGAGCCATCCAGAGAAAGGCGAGGGTCACTGAGATATAGGTTCCCCTAGAGATTGTGAGAATAATCGCGACGAGCATGATGGTGACAGCGCAGATGAGCGCCGCGCGAACCAACTTCGAGTGACTTCGAAGAGACCAGCCAACCATGGGAAAGAGACCAAATGCGATCTTCACACCGAGGAGGTTAGGCTGCCCAACGAGGCCTCCTAACCTAGAATTCGCACCCGCGCCCATGGCTAGGGCGATCAGGGCATGAAGAAAGCTACAGATGGCGACGATGATGAGCACACGATCCGTCGACTCGGTGCTCCGCAACAGGTCTGCCACAGCGACCACCGTGATTCCATAGATCACGAGTCGCGCGAACCCTCCGTAAGCCATAGCCGGATTCACACCGAGCATCATACTGGTGAATGAGAGGATGAAGAACGCGAGTAGGTACTGGAGCCCGATGGGCCACCGCATCTCATCAGTTCTGACCAGGCGGTTCAGGAGCCACATGGGCACCAGCATCAGACAGCTGAGATCACCTGCCCCCAATATCGCGAAGCCCGCTGAGATGTTGACGGAGTCAAACGCTGTTCCAATGAACAGCGCATACACGCCCCATTTGGGTCGCCGAGCCAAGGCGACGATAGCCACCGATCCGAAGGCTGCTACCAGCGCGAGTTTAGGCTGATGTGACGCAAAATACCCTAGACACGGAGCTCCTAGAAAGACGACGCCGGCCGCAATCAGCCAGCGAAGATCTCGGGGTTTAGTGTCTGTTGTCGCCATACGGTTCGTCATGTCCTGTGTATGAACAGATGCCTCGGCGGGGCGTCACCTCACCAATAAGTGATGACGTTGACGCTTCCTTAGTGCGTTCCGGCACTAGGGCGGATACCATATCGCGCCATGTTCTTGAACGTTAAGCGACGCCACCGCTGTGACCTAGCTCGATTACCCCTAGGGGTCGCTCGTGCGCTATGGGTGCTTATTCTCGTCTCGGTGTCTCCGGCGATGCTCGGCGGATGCGCCGGTACCCCCGTCCGCGAGATCGCCTCGTTGGAGCTCTCTGGATGGCGGGTCACCGCCGACGGTTCTTACACCGCCGCGTGCGTTGACGCTGGAGCTCTGTGGACAATCTCTAGGTTTGCGGTGGAGCGTTGGTCGCTCCAAGACGATGGGCCGCCAACCTTTGTGGAGCGCGCGGTGCACCCCCCCAATTTGGGTAAGCCGCTAGGACTCAGCGCGTGCCCAGATGGTAGCAAGGGACAGGGGCTTAGCCACGGAGGTCCGCTGAAGATCTCTTTGAGGAATGGGCAAAAATATCTAATCAGCGCGCGAGGTCGGGCGTTGATGCGTGGCGACGTTTATGTCGATTGGCGACGACTCCCTGGTGCCCTTAAAGACGCGACGTTTGATGGGGAAGTGATCTGGGCAGTGGGGGAGGACAGTCTATGGCGCTGGGCCTCTGGTCGAGCCCAGTTCGCCTCTGTCGCCCTCCCTAATGAGGTGAGTATGCGTGGTCCAATCGGGATATTTCGGGATGGGTCAGCGTTGTGGATTCGCACCCGTGACCATGTCGGTTGGCCTCTCGTGATTCGGGGCAATTACGCCCATCATGCAGGCAAGTCCGGTCCTTTACCGAAATCGACTCCTGAACTCCAGCTACCACTCGCGGGTAAGACGCTTCTATGGAGAGGCCCTGGAGAGCCCCTGGTCATCAACTCAGATGCGGGCGAGGTTCAGCGACTGTCGGACGTCGATGCGCTCATGCCCATTGGGCCAGGGCACCTGATCGTAGGGAGTGGAGACACCATCAGTTTTTGGGACCTGAGAGCGGCGCTCCCCCGACGTCTGAAAGAGTGGCCTGTGGCCGGTGAGACCCTCAGATTCTTTCTGAAGGATGACCAGATACATGCGGTGGGTCGTGAGTACGGAGTTCTCACGGGTCAGACTTCCGGCGGACTGGTCAACTGAAGAGGTACCAACTCGTCCAGATAATGATCGCGGCCCCAGCGAGCCCGGCGAGCACGCCATAAATCACTGACCTGTCCGGAGGCGTATGCTGACTGTTCAGCGCTGGCTCCGGTAAGAGTCTAGGCCTGGTTGGTCCAAAGTCAATTAGGCTCACCCGTCCGACGCTGTCCTGACCTGGGCTCTCTGACAGATCCTCAACCCGTTGGATACTTGGTTCTAAGCCAGAGGCCTGGGCGTAGGATGGATCTGCAGGGATGAGCTCTCGTCGCGACGAGTCTTGCTGATCACGATCCGCCACAGCGGGTATGGGCGCTGAACTGAGAGATTCTCGTTGAATCTCGTCCAGCACTCCAGGTGGAAAGCTGTGCGCTCGGGTAGCGCTGTCTGTGACCTCGTCGTCCCCGCTGTCTTCGAGGACGGGATGCTGACCTTCCGGGAGATCGAACTCCTCTGCCCAACTGCGAGGGTCTATAGAGGGTATGCTGTCCGAGATCTCCGGATGAGATGCGGACACGGAGACGAAGGACATCTGCTCTAGCTCGTCCAATGAGACGAACGCCCCAAGCTCTCCTTCTACCTTCTCGGTTCCAGCGATCGTGTCATGTCCCACGATACGCATTGGCCGTGTCAAGGACCGCTCCGCTAAGACTCTCTTGACCAGCACGGCGATGTCGTAGCTGGTCACCATGAGCTGATTGCTGAAGAGATAACGAGACAGCTCGTGGCCAAACTGTTCGCTGTTTTGAAACCGCTGAGCTGGGTCAGCCGCGAGCGCGCGCAGAATGATCGCTTCCAGGGGTGGGTCCACATCTGGGTTGAATTGACTAAGAGGTGGGATCTCAGCGGCGCGAACGAGCTGAACCGTGGCCAGGTTGTCTGGACCTTCGAACAGGCGTCGACCTGCGAGCATCTCCCACAGGACGATCCCAGCCGAAAAGATGTCAGCGCGGTGGTCTACGACCTGCCCACGTGCGCCCTCGGGGCAAAGATAACCAAACTTACCTTTGACGACCCCGGGGTCCGTTGATGACAGCTGGCTCTTCGCCTTAGCGAGGCCAAAGTCGACTAACTTAACCTCACCCTCGCGGCTTATGAGGACGTTAGGGGGGCTGATGTCACGATGCACTACACCGAGACTATTTCCATCTTCGTCACGCCTATGATGTGCATGGCTCAATCCCTTACACACCTCTGTCATGATGAAGACGGCCTGCTCTCTGGGGATTCTGAAGCCTTGCTCGACGGCCGTGTCACAGATGGTCTTTAGGTTCGCACCATCGATCCACTCCATGACGATGAAATAGGTGTTATCAGACACGCCAATGTCGAAGGTCTGAACGATATTGGCGTGATTGAGAGAGAGAGAGACGCGCGCCTCGTCTAGGAACATGCTCATGAAGCGCTCATTCTCTGCCAGGCCCGGCAGAACGCGCTTGATGGCTACGAGCTTCTCGAAGCCTTGGAGGCTAACCGCCTTTCCGCGCCAGACCTCAGCCATGCCTCCAGCATCGATCTTATCGAGGACGCTGTATCGCTGGCCAGCCATGCTCAGTTATTCCTTCGGTCTGTGTAAACCAGTGTACTAGATGAGTCGGTCCGTCTGTATGTACGACCCAGGGCGTAGCCGGATTTAACCTTAGTTGAGAGGCTCAGGCAAACACTGGTCACAGATCGGGCTGCTACTTCTTTCGCAGACTGAACAGTTCCGCCGCGGTTTCCTCGATGGCGCGGTCGGTTACATCGATAACCGGCCAGTGAGGATTCGCCTCAAAAATCTGCTTCGCGTACTGATTTTCTTTAAGGATATGGTCCTGCATTCCGTAGGCCGTGTCCGCCGGCATACCGAGACTCTGTAGACGCGCTTGGCGAATCCGAAACAGAGCGTTGGCGTGGATACTCAGCGCGAAGATCTTGGATTGTTCGATAGCGAAGAGCTCCGATGGAGGCTCAATACCCATGACGAGCGGCACATTCGCGACCTTAAAGCCTCGCTGAGCGAGATAGGTGCTCAGTGGAGTCTTACTCGTTCGAGAGATCCCCACCAGTACGATATCGGCTTTCCGGAGGTTTCTTGGGTGTTGACCGTCGTCATTCTTTACCGCGAACTCGACCGCCTCGATCCGTCGAAAATATTCGGCGTTGACTGCATGCAGGCCACCTGGAAGCGCCTTGGCTTGAGTACTCAGTAGCGACCCGAGCTTCCCCATAAGAGGACCGATGAGGTCGATGTCATCAAGGTCTGCTTCCGAGCACAGGTTCTGGAGTATCTGTCGCTGGCCACCATCGACGATGGTGTGCACGACGAGGACGTCTTCGTCCGTAGCGCGCTCAACGATGTCTTCAATCTCTTCCTCTGTGCGGACTCGAGAGAAGATCTCGATCTGAACCTGGTCTGTTTCGAATTGCTTCAGAGCGGCGCTTACCACCTTCTCCGCGGTGTCCCCCGTCGAATCGGAGACGACAAAAATCTTATTTGGCATTCACCCACCACCTGCCCCGGAAATGATACGGGCTGGTCCACGGTATGTCCGACGTGGGTCGTGGCGTCAAGAACTCCCTAGCCTTGAGGGGGCGAGACACGCAATTTTTGTCCGATGTTAACCACAGGGGGGAATAAAGCAGGCAGCAGGCTCTAGGTTCGTCGGTGGAGGCGTCTCGTTGCAGGCCTCACCAAGGGCTAGATCTGGGGCCCACTCCCACTCATTGAACTGTAGCTCACCGATGTGCTCAGCCAGGCCACATTGGTTGTACGCCCGGACCTCGGCGCGTCGCACCATGCGGGTCGTCTGTCGGTAGAACATGCCGACCTGGTTCCTAGGGATGCGACCGCTAAAGTCCTGAACCGTCTGATGGCTAACGGACTCGCTCCAGGTCGACGACTCGGACTCGCTCAAGCCTTCAGAGACGACGTTCGACATGGTGGAGCTTCCGCTGAAGTCCCAGGTTCGGCTCATGGAGCGCGCTTCCTGATCTTGAAAGGTACGGTCCCGTGAGCGCGACAGCGCGTAGGAGCCACCAACAGATTGAGAGTTATTCTCCGTGAGCGTGCTCCCGAATCCCCGGGTCTCATTGCTGCTTCCGTTCATGTTGTGACCACGGTTCACGCTGTTAGTGCGCGTCGTGCCGCTGTCCCAACCGGTCGAGCCGCCTGCGCGAACTCCCATAGTCGTAGAGGCCTTGCCGGTGACCTTGGCGAAACCAGGCACTGAGCCTTCACCGGATGCGCCCACCGTGGCTGAGAAGCTTCCCTCTCCGTAGAGGGTGTTCAATCGATTCTCATACTCGGCGTTCGTCTCACCCTCACTGCGACTCCACCCCCAGCTCTCGCCGTCAGAGGTCGAGTAGTTCATGCGGTTCGCTTCACTGTCTCCATAGCTGACGCCATAAGACTCACGAGTCCGCTCCTCTTCCTTCTCGCTGCCACCCAGGGTCTGGCTCTGGCTCTCGCCTTGCTTGATCCCCTGCTGCCAGCTGTCGGTCTGGGTCGCTCCGTTCGTGCTGCTCCAATCCGACCGCACCGTCATGCTCACGCTGCGTTGGCGGCTCTCGGTTCGGCTCTCGCTGTACCGCACCTGAGTACCGATGCCGCCGGGCATACACCCAGAGACAGGGATGGGCTGATAGCGCTCAGCCATCTGGGCCTTCTTGGACAGCATAAGGACCTCGATAGGTCGATGAACGGTGACAGGCATCGCGGTCTCAACGCTCTTCCCGTCGGCGTCAACGGCGATGACGCGGATGCCCGTGGCATAGAACTGGTCGGAGTCAGCGATTGGGTTAAAGATGACGGGCTCTTGATCACCGATCATGTCGCGGTCAACGGGCTGCTCGAAGGTGTGCTCGTAGGTGAGGGTACCCATTGAGCCGTTGATACGAGTGACCTCGTATCGGTAGGTCACGGGCTTAATGCCCACTGCGCGCACCGCGAGACGATAGGCGAGCCCGGGTAGCGCTCTCAGCGCTGGCGCACCGCACTCGGCATCGATGGGCTGGAACTCTTCGACGATGAGTGAAGCTTTCACGTCCAACTCTACGTTCGTCGGAGACTGCGTTTCCGTAAACGAGCCATCTTCACCCTGAACCGTGAGGCTAATAGTACCCTCGAAAGTCCCGGGTCGGTTGCTCTCACTGAATGGGTTCGCGAAGGGGCCAAACCTTGAAATTCTGAGCACCTTAAAGGTCTTGTCTTGAAGTTCGACATCACCATCGTAGATCGGAGTCTGACCGATGTGGACCTCTTCTATGTCGCCGTTGTCGTTGCGGTATACGCCATCGAAGAACAGGCGAAACTCGGCGTCCTCCGTGGGCAGTTCGCGAACGTAGATCTCGAGAGTCTGTCCGATCACCAGTTCATGGGTGGACAGGCCAACGACGTGCATACCAGCGTTATCCTCAAGTAGTTCGTCACCACAGGCGACCAAGCTGAGGTTGGCCACGAGGCCGAAGAGCGCGATACGTAGGAATCGATTCATCTTCATACCTTTCTCAGCCTCCACAAGGGGGAATGAAACACTGGGCGCGCGGCAACTCGGACGCCGGCGGTTCCGTAGAACAGTCATCTCCAATCGCGAGCTCTGGCGCCCACTCCCACTCGTTGAACTGAAGTTCCCCGGCGTGAGTCGCTAGACCGCAGAGGTCGTATGTCCGAACCTCAGCGCGGCGGACGAATCGGGTCGTCTGCCGGTAAAAAATACCAACCTTGGTGCGTGGAATACGGCCTCTCAAGCTCTGCGTCTCCGCGATGCTCTCAGAGGTTCTCCAGGTGCTGGACTCGCTCTCGCTAAGACCTTCGCTTACGGCCTGGCTCTCGGACATACCTTCTCCAAAACTCCAGGTCCGAGAGCGATCCCTCGACTCCGTGTCGTTAAAGGAGCGCTGCCGCGAGCTAGACAGGGCGTAGGAGCCGTTCATTGTTCGGCTCTCGCTCTCGCCTACGGTCGTACCGAAAGCGCGTGTCTCATCACGGCTACCACCGGCGCTATAGCCGGCTTCACGGGAGACTCGGTTACGTACGCCCGTCGTCCCCGCGGTGCTTCCGCCTGCCTTCACACCGACCGTGGTCTCCGTATGCCCGGTGACTTTAGCGAAGCCTGGGATAGAGCCCTCGGCCGATGCGCCGACGGTCCCGGACCAGCTGCCCTCGCCAAAGATACGATTCATCCGGCTCTCATAGTCTTCATTGCTCTCGCCTTCGTTGACGTTCCAGCCCCAAGTCTCGCCATCGCGAGTGCTGACGTTCACGTCGTTGGCGGAGTTTCGAGAGTAGCTGACGCCAATAGACTCTTCAGAGCTCTCGCCCTCCCACTCGCTGCCGCCAAGACTACGGCTGCTGCTCTCGCCGACCGCCACACCGTCTCGGAGCATCTCGGATACCGTGTTCGTCATGCCGCGACGCCAGTCGCTCGCGACGGTCAAGCTGACGCTCTGTTGGCGCGTCTCGGTCTCGGTCTCCTGATAGCCAACCTCTCCACCGATGGTCCCAGGGATACACCCGGAGACGGGCTCTGGCTCGTACACCTCTGCGAGCTCGTAGGTTCCGCCGTAGCGGACCTCGATGGGGCGGTGAACGGTCAGTGGAATCGCCGTCTCGACCGACTTACCTTTGTCATCTGTGGCGATGATGTGCAGGTCCGTTACATAGAACTGAACATCGGAAGGTACCGGATTGAAGATCACCGCTTCGCCTGGGTCGCGTCCGTAGCTGTCCGTCGCGACAGGGTTACCCTGACCAAAGTCATGTACTGTGCGAGTGATGCCGTCGTTCGAGCCAATGCGGCTGAACTCGTAGGTGAAGCTGGTCGGCTGAATCCCGGTCACGCGGACGTCGAGTTGGTATGCAACCCCAGCCAGCGCGCGGGCCGCAGGTG
>CALELH010000092.1 GCA_937902595.1 uncultured Myxococcales bacterium | reverse complement strand
TCATCGTGGAGAAGCATTTCAAAGACGATGAGTTCATCCGGTATGGGCGGGTACTCGCCGCCGAATACGTTGGGAAAGCCGGTACATTCAGAACGTTCTGGTATCAGGCTAAGGGCGACGCGGACGGACATTACTATTTGAAGAACGGACAGAGCGCCGAGAAGACTTTCTTGGCGACCCCGCTCAAGTTCGCGAGGATATCGAGCAACTTCAACCGTAAGCGGAAGCATCCGGTTCTCGGCTATACGAAGGCTCATCTCGGAGTAGACTACGCCGCGCCTCGGGGCACACCGGTGTGGGCCATGGCCGCCGGTAAGGTCACATACGCGGGCTGGAAAGGAGCCAACGGCCGCCTCGTGCGGGTCGATCATGGCAACGGTTTGGTGAGCGGTTATGCCCACCTGCACCGAATCGCTCGCGGTATCAAACGCGGGGTTCGCGTGCGCCAGAAGCAGGTGATCGGTTTTGTGGGGTCAACGGGCAGAAGCACTGGACCACATCTGCACTTCGCGGTTCGACGGCGCGGCCGTTTCGTAGATCCTAGAAAACTGAAGATGACACGGGGGAAACGAATCGTGCGCTCCCAGAAGGCGCGCTTCGACGAGACGGTTAAAGACCATATGAAGGTCCTAAAGAGCATCGTCTTAGAGACTCCAAAGCCGGACATCGCCCAGCCGTGAACGACGACGAGACTGAGGCGCCCCTCGTCCCGCCTCCATCCGGATTTGTCGGCGTCCTGCTTCGGCACAAGCGCCCTCTATTTTTCGCAGGCTTATTTTGGTTCGGCCTCGTGCTCTGTGGCGGAGTATATCTGAGCACGATCGACGCCCGAACGGGGCTGCATGTCTTTGGCTCCAGTCGCTGGACGGCCGGACACACCTCCGCTCTCAGGGTGAGTCTTCGGGATCTCAGGCTCAGCATGAACCGACCGCTTGATCAGGTAGCGGTCAGATTTGTCGATGTAGATGGAAAAGATGGTCCGGTTTTCACGCTCACCCAGCGAGCGCAGGGCTTCGTTCAGGGTAATGTCCAAGCCCCATCACGGCCAGGACGGTGGACCTTACATTTCCGTGCCGTGGATAACGGTACACCTCTGACCGCAAGGCTCGGAGTCGACGTGTCCCCTCGCCTACTCGACAGCGAGGCCGTGCTCCGAGAGATCGGCGCCCCCAAAAGCTATCGGTTAAGGGATAAGAGTGACCCTCATGAGGGCGGCCCTTTGACGCTCCACTTGGCGCCGTTAGATGGCGTTATCCCAAGCGGCCTCGAGGGCCAGCTCATCTTGCTTGTGCGGGAGGCTGGACATCCCAGAGCAGCGACGGTCAATCTTAAGGTACGTGAGGGCAAGAGCTCTCCGCCTCTCGCGGAGACCATATTAGTCCCTGAGAGCGGCTTTAAGATCCTGCCGGTCCGCGCTATTCATCCAGTCTTTCATTTTGAGCTGTCGACCTCGGACAGCAAGGCGAGCCGTCGCGTTCATCCCGTCTCAACCCAATTCTCCGTGGGAACAAACTCCACTATCGTGGCCCCGGGAGACGCTGAGATTGAGATCAAATCATTACATCAAAGCGGCTCAGTGTTTATCGATCTTTGGCGGGGTGACCAATGGTTAAGCACGACTACGGCGGAGCTCGCCTCTGGGAGCGCGAAGGCCTCGATTAAAATCCCGAAGGGC
>CALELH010000091.1 GCA_937902595.1 uncultured Myxococcales bacterium | reverse complement strand
GCACTCATCGACGTCATCGCACTGAACGCCATCCCCAACAAATCCACCTTGGCAGACACAATCATACCCTTCGAGAGTGTCCACACATATGGCCTCAGGGTGGCAGTCATGGACGCCACTGGCGCACTCATCGATGGGCATGGCATCGGGCGGATCGACCTCGGAGTCTGCGAGTGGAATTTCGGCGTCAATGAACTGACCGTCTATGGGTCCAGAGGCATCACTCAGACCGACGGCATCAGCGTGCACAGCCCCGGCCGCGTCTCCGCTTAGAGCCGGCCCCGCGCCGCCTTCATCGCACCCGAGGACCAGGAGCATGCTCAAGGCGATGACCCACTCAGTCCTGCTCGTTCGTCTCGACATCAAACTACCCCCAGCCTGCATTACCGCTCAATGGTTGGTGGTGGTGCAAGGCGATTCTATAGATCTGCGATGACTCGCGCAGCGAAGGCATCACCTGAGCCACGTCCATGGCGATCAACGAAGCAGATGTCGGCGTACGCCAGAACACGACCGTTGTGCTACCCTGCCCACAGAAAGAATCGCCTACGCGCAACGATGGAGCTCCGAAGATGACAGCCCACGCCCGACGCAGACACCCGACATTGACCGTCAGCTTTATCCTTGTTCTGTCGGCCCTCACCACCCTCGCGACCAGCCGGGAAGACGGGCCAACATCGGCCAGCGCTCAGCTCGAGACAGAGTGGCGGGGTGAGACCCAACAAGTTGGCGTTCGGATCGACCCCGTAGGAGACCGCTTAGAGACCTATGAGTATGACGGCCCCCTCTACTTAGACTTGGAGGTCATGCACATCGCTCAGGTCTCGGCGGAGACCGTGCGTTGGACGTTGACCGTCGATTCAGCCGAGCCTCGCTACGTGGCCGACGGTGGCTTCACCTTTGGAGGTGAGACGAACCTCGAAGACAACGGCTTACTGTTCGGTGACCTAAGCGCCCGCCTTGGAAAGCTCTGCAACGACGATGAAGGCCCTGACGACGGCTGCATCCCCTGCGACGTCGAAGCGGGATGCACCATCAAACTAGATATAGACCGCTGCCACTCCAATGGAGATGAGTTGACGCGCACCTACCTCCATATTGCTCAAGAGGAGGGGGACGACTTCGGCCGAGTATGCGACGGAAGCGGTATCTGCGAACAGCTCCGCGACTGGATGACGACCATCTCCCAGGGCCCGCTCCCAGAGCGACTTTGCCAAGAGTAACACCTCTCAAGGCTCTCAAGCCTCGCCATGGTCACCGCTCGCTGCATCGTGAGCAAAGAGTCCTCTGCTCTTTATGGCTCTCGACAAGTTAGCCAAGCTTGAGGCCGCCTATGCTGCGACTACCGATGATCCATTGCGGCTTCGATATAGGGCGTTCGGTTTGAGCCATGAGTGCTCTGCGGACTGGATCGCATTGATTTAAGACAAGGGTGTAAGCGATGGTCCATCGCCGCCCGCCTCCGCACGCCGAGAGATCACTCTAACAGCCATCGGTCCAACCAGCCCCCTACGCACCACACCCAATACCTAACAAAAACCAACAGAGACACCAGGCACACCTAAACACCTGTAATCACGACGATTACGCACGTAGAAACCGTAACAACACATCGCCCACTGTTAGTTTTATAGATATTAATGTTAGGAAAAATAGGTAAAGTTCTTGATCTTGGTCTGCCATCCCGTCATGGTTTCGCCCGGTGGGGTTAACTAACTGTCTGACGGGGGTGTGATGAGTCGCGTTGTTCTTCTCTTCGGTGCATTTTTGATTTGTGTAGGGTGTGGAACGGAGCAAGAGGTCAACGACCCTGAGCCCATGGACGAGTATCGGCGACGGACACCGCCTCCCAGCCGGAGCGTGAACATCCCCAACGAGCCCGAAGCACCAGAGATGGCTGCGCAGGAGCCTGAAGCTCCCTTCATTGAAACCGGAACAACCAATCAGCCCGAAGAGGCCGGCGAGCCCGAGATGGCCGTCGAAGAGGCTCCAACTGAGCCTGGTGACGTACCGAACGAGATGGCAGAAGAAGCAGCCGATCCCGACGAAGAGACCGAGCCCGTCGAAATGATGACGGACGATGACTACATCTTCGATCCCGCGGACGATAATGTCCGCGCGCAATTCGAGTTCAACGGGAACGTACAGGATGCCAGCGAGGCCGAGCTCGATGGCCTGCTCATCGGCGGAGAGTTCGTCGGTACTGATTTTGGGCAGGGTCTCCGGGTTTCAGATGGCGACCATGGATTCGACTGGAGTGAGCACAGCGTCTTCTTACGACACCCGTACACCATCGAGATGGTCTTTACGCCCGAGTCGGACAGCGCGACATTTAGTAAGCTGTTTAGTCCGAATGACGATGTCGATGACGGTTGGTATCTGTATCGTGCAGGTTTCCGCACCTACCCGATCAACGGCGTAACGGCTGGCTCCGATATGATGCCATTCAACCAGCAGACCTATCTGGCCATCGTATCGACTTCGGAGACTGAGGTAGAGGTCTACATCAACGGTCAGCGAGTTACAGACGAGCCAATATCGTCACAAATCTCCGCCAATCCACAGAACGCGATCTTCTTCAGAGATGACGCGGAGGTCGGCCGATACGAGACACTGCACGCGGTCATCGACGGCATGCGCATCTCGTCCGCTGCGCGCACTATAGGTGATATACAGGCCATTCAGGCGCAGCTTCAAACCCGATAGGTTCTCAAAGGGCCGCCCAGCGAGACCTCTATCTCAAGCCGGCATCCCAATCCCGAGATAGCCCATGACCACGCCGGCAGCGGCCGCGATAGCGCCGACGCTCCCAGCGACCTTCAGTTGAGTGGTCTCACCGAGTAGCTTCTGGCGAGTGAGAGAGCCACAGATCGCCGGCGCGTACATCGCGAGCGCGGAGATCGACACAAAGATCCCGAGGGCTGTGCCCAACGCAAAGTCCACCACGGAGAAGGGCTCACTACCGAAGGCTGCGATCCCTAGATCGATAGGAATCAACAAGAAACACAGCAGCGCTGCCTGACCTGTAAGACGATTAAACAACGTCTTCTCGCCCTCTGAGCCGAAGCCGAAGAGACGTGGATAGAACATGATGGCGCTCTTGAAATAAGCCACGAAGAACTGATCGGGCTTGTTCTGGTGATAGTAGGAACAGAGCAGGTAATCCCATTCAAGGGCGGCCCGCCCGATACGGGTGTCCGCACGAGCCTGGAAGAAGCCGGTAAACGCCAGAACAACGCTCACGCCGATCATCAAGAGTCCCACCTCAATCGCTCCATAGAGCGCAGCCATGTAGGCTGCCATTCCGGTGAACAAGCCTATCTGAACCTGCTCCATGAACCCGTAGGCCTTCTCCATCATCTTCTCTTGAAGATCGAGAATGAAACCATAGATTGGACCGATAACCGGGATCTTGGACATCACGCCCTTGAGGATCTTGAACAGAGCCAAAGAGATCATGACGGGGAAGGTCATGAGCATCATTACGGCCTTCTCGAGACCGCTCGGAGGCTCGTCGGCCCACTGTGGACGCTCTTCTAGAGAGACGGGCTCGGCCAAAACAAGGCCCTCAATATCTTTTGGATCCTCACCAGACTCCTCACGTTTAGACTGATCGTCATTCCAGCTCTTCGTCAGGCTCCCCAGTTTGGCTCTCTCTATCAGCCACCAAACACCAAAGGCACCGAAGCTCATGGCCATCAAGGTCGCCATCAGGTCATAGCCCAGATATGAGCGATGCCCACCAAAGATCCCCATAAGCTTCCACTGACGAATCACCTCAGCCTCTTGGCGAGGTGGGTAATTCTTGAGTTCGTCCTGGATCTGCTCTCGTAACGCCGTCAGGTTTTCCATTTTTTCCCCCTTGCGACGGCAGCATAGATGACCGCGTGAAGAGCGTCCATAGAAGTAAATGACGTCTTAAAGCCACTCAAACGTCAGGGGCATGTGATAGCGGTCTAGCTCCGGCCCCCGCCATCAACGCACCTTCCTGTGAGGATCGCTAGGAGACGAGGGACCGGGCAGATAAGACTTGGGTCGTCACGCCAGCGACTCCCACGCCGACCTGATACGCAGATTTGTTTGGCCTGGAGGTCACGATCTCGACGAGTTCTGTCCCCCGATATCTCAGAGCCACGCCATCATCTGCGGCGATCCCTGGAGAGAGTTCACCCGAAGCAATCAAGGCCTCGAAAGCTGGCCGACGCTCTGCCTCTCCATCGTAGTGAGGACAGTGGCTCCCGCTGAGAAATCCCAGACCCGTGTCAATCGATCTCAAGGGCAGCCCAAAGGAGTCCGTCACGCCACTCTGGTACCAACAGATCGAGCCGGCGCTCAAACCAGCCAAGACGATCCCCCTGTGCCAGGCTTCTCGTAAGACATCTACCAGACCATGTGCGCGCCAAAGGGTCAGTAGGTTAAAGACTGAGCCCCCGCCGACATAAATCACATCCTGATCCAGCAGGTGCTTTCTCGGATCCGAGACGTTGTAATTGAAGAGGGAGAGATGAGATGGCTCGGCAGCGAGCGCCCCGTACGCCGCATAGAAGCGATCTATATGCTCTCGCGAATCACCACTGGCCGTCGCCAGGAAGCAGACCGCAGGGCGCACAGCGGCGCTCTGTTCCAGTATATAGCGATCCAAGGCTAGATTATCGGGCTCCATTGAGAAGCCGCCGCCGCCCATCGCTACAATGCATCGCTTATCAAACAAGCTGCCCCCTTACCGCCCCAAACGAGATAACTAAATCATACACATACCTCCATATTCATACGGCGGTAATAATGACGACCTCAGGGCGATGAAATGCACTTGAAATCATTAGGTTATCATCTCTATCCTTCCACCTCTCAGCGTTCCTTAAATGAAGTCGGAAACAAAAGCACAATGATGAACCAACCAACTCGAATCTCTCTGGCGCTCCTCGCGCTCACGGCGCTCACACTCTCGGGATGTATAGAGGGAAACTCGGCCCAAAGAGATGATGGCGATGTGGGGGCCATGGGTGGCGCCGGCGGTACTGGAGGAGGCATCAGCGGCGGTGGCGGAATGGGTGGCGAGGGCGATGTGCCCTGTAGCCCGGAAGCCTGCGGAGAGGAACCCGACATTTTTCGGATGCCCTGTCCCGACGGACAAGGCTCCGATCTCGTGTGTAGCCGGGGTGAGACTGGTGAGTGCGATTGGGCCCTAGAGTGTCCGGGAGGCGCTGGAGGTGCTGGAGGTGCTGGAGGTGCTGGAGGTGCTGGAGGCGCT
>CALELH010000090.1 GCA_937902595.1 uncultured Myxococcales bacterium | reverse complement strand
CGTTAGGATCTGACTATCGATATGAATAAGACCTTTCCCCACTGGGCCTTTGCCCTGCAGCTCTTTGTCTCAGCGTGTCCTCTCGGCTGTGTCGATGACCACAGCCCGACGACCCCTGCAGAGCAAAACCTCGACGCTGACCCATCGGTGCTCGATGCCCAGAGAGAGGCTCCGCCGACGGATACTAGCGAGACGGCGCGACGGGACTTCGGAGCCATTGATTCAACTCCCCCCGATTCCTCTCCAATCGATGGCCGAGACCCCCAGAGCGAAGAGGACCAGGTCGTCTACGGCCGGGTTGATATCGTGGATGGTCGATCGGACCTCTTGGACCTAGTGGTCCCTACAGACACTCTCAGCCTGACCCTCGTCGCTGCGGGTGATGAGTCGGTGATGTATACGGTCGAACACCTTGAGGACGCCAATGGGCGGGTCATCGTATCCGAGCGTCCTGAAGGCGTAGAGATTACAGACGACCACCGTCGCTTGACGCCCTTCCCCGGACCGTTCCTCAGCCCCAATCGGTCGGCATCAGCCAGTACAGCGGTCGGGACGCTGCTCGCTCCAAACAATCCAGATATCCGGGTCCCACCTGGCACTTGGCGATTTGGGTTAGGAGCGCTCGGTGAGCAGGGGCGAGTGACGACGACGGCGAGCGTCACGGCGATTATAAAGCGAGCAGGGACACCACAAGTCACAGGCGCGCTGACCGTTCACTTCTTTTTCACTGGAGCCAGGGGGTGGACCGCTGGGACCGCTGAAAACAATCCAGAGTTCCAAGAGGCGTTTGGCCGAATGCGCCGCGTATATGAGGCTGTCGGCGTTCGGCTGGACGATCCAACCTACGACGACATCCCCGAGCGGTTTAGATTGGTAGATGCGGGACCACAAGAACCTGGACCTAATGAGAGCACGCTCCATCAGATGTTTCGACTGAACGATTACGACTCGGGTGTCGCTCTGTTCTTTGTCGATCGAATCGGTACAGGTCAAAACGGTGGCTTCATCGCTGGCATCTCTGGCGGGACACCCGGGCCGGCACTTCAAGGCTCAAGCGTGCGAGGGGGGATCGCCATCTCTACGGAGATGCTGCCCGATCCCGCATCCATTGGACATGTCATGGGTCATGAGACCGGACACTTCTTAGGTTTGTTTCATACGCAAGAGTTGTCCGGAGGGATCTCAGATCAAATCCAAGACACGGAGGACGGCCCTGGCGGCAACGACAATCTGATGTTCCCCACCGTCACGTCAGATCTCGCACACCTAACCGATGAACAAGCCTGGGTACTGCATCGCAGCATATTGGTTACGCCTCTAGAGGAAGCGCGCCCATGAACGTCACGCTGCTCACTCTCAGCCTGCTCATATTGTCCATCCCGATTCCCGTGGGTGCAGCAGAAACAAGAGGCCTCGACTCCTATCTCGCGGCGATTGATGCCCCGCTGACCACCACTGGCATCACGATGATGGGTGGTACATCAGAGACCTTGCTGGAGAAGGTTCTCGATGAACAAAGAACCCTATACCAGCGGGGTAGATCCCTCGCCGCGTTCGCGATGGTCAGTGACCACACCGGAGTGGACACCCTCACCCTCTTGGCCGATACGCACATGCATCCAGCGCTAAGAAAACAAGCCCTGATTAGCCTGGCTAAGGTGTACGGCGCCAGCGCCCCCGCTCGAGTGACGGCCACCCTCATCGAGAGGCTGCCCGGACCTCCACGATGGGCCGAGACGATTCAAAGTCTCTTAGATGATCTGAGAGCGAACCATCGATGAGATGGTCCTATCTTCTCAGGGTGATTAGCCAGCGCGTCTCACGCCGGTCCGACAGGTCGTTGCGAGTCAACCTCTCCGTACGAAACCCTCGCTTAACGACCCTAACGTCATCCGTGATCGGGACCTGACACTCAACGACCGCTTCACACAGCACCGCGCCCGTCTTTGCTACGACAAACTTTGCGACGCCTTGCTCGATCTCAATGGTGACCCGACCCTCAGCGCCATCACCGGGCTTAGCCCAACGACGCACCACCGTCGGAACGGTGCGGTCCTCTTTGTCTTCGCGCTTTCGAATCTCTGTACCGACCTTCTTGATCCATTCAGAGACGCTCGCGTCACGACGTATCGGTTCAGTTATCGGCTCCGGCGCGCTGGGAGAGAGGCCAAACCCTAGCCCCAAGCCCAGAATCACAACAGCGCCAAGAGCGCCGCCCAGAAACAGCTGCTTCTTACTGAACTGCTCCGTGGTGGCTCGGCCCTCCCGGACTGTATCAACCACCTCGACGCTCTCTGCCTCGGGCGGATCAATAGGTTGGGAGCGTAGGTCCTCAAAGAACTGGCTAGATTGCGCCTCCTCCCGAGTCTCGATGGGATCAAAGTCGGGTATCTCGGAGGCGAGCAGCTCGGCGACAGTGTCTCCACCATCGATCAAGTCCTGACTAGGCTGAACGACGCCATTCTCTGAAACACCAATGACCGCCCCCGCCGACCAATCGAGAACGCTACCATCT
>CALELH010000089.1 GCA_937902595.1 uncultured Myxococcales bacterium | reverse complement strand
TGCCATGAGCCCGAACGGCCGCTACGAGGGCGCGTTCAATCTCCGCTCCTGTGATGTCTCCCGAATGGAGCACGCGGCGACAGCTATGACCCCCTTCTCTCCCGAGGTCGAAGCCGCCATCCTCGGACGCGTCGAAGGTCACTCCCCATTGGACCAAACGCTCAACCGCGGTGGGCCCCTCCTCGACGCAGAGCTTAACCACGTCGGGCTTGCAGAGACCTGCCCCCGCTCGCAAAGTGTCCATTACGTGCTGGTCAAAGCTGTCATCGGGGCCGAGGACGCTCGATAACCCGCCCTGAGCGTACCGGGTATTTGCCGCCGAGATCTCTCGCTTAGTGACGACAAGCACTCTCGCGTTGGCCGCCGCCTCTAGAGCGAAAGAGAGACCCGCGATTCCGCTGCCAATGACCAAGATATCTGTGGTCGCTGAAGCCATTAGATCTCTTCAGGCTCCTCTGCACGAACGCCATCGGCGTCACGCTGTTCAAGCGCGCGAAAGAAGTTCGTGATGTAACCGACCGCGCTCAACACGCTGATGAGCACCGAGACTATGAGGACCCACGTACCCACGAGATTGAAGTTCACTACAGCCTCATGAAACCCGAAGAAATAGACGGTGTACGGGTAATGGATTAGTAAACACATGACGCCAATCATCTGTAACGCAGTCTTGTACTTCCCAAGCTCACCGGCCGGGATCACGAGACCTTCTGTCGAGGCGATAGCCCTCAAACCATTAATCGTCATCTCCCGCGCGAGCAGAATAACGACGAGTGACGCAGGAAGCCGATTGAGGGCCACGAGCATCACCAGCATCGCCATGACCATGAGTTTGTCGGCGAGTGGGTCTAGGAACTTCCCCATCACCGTGACCATATTCCAGCGTCGCGCCAACCAGCCATCTACATAGTCAGTAAACGTGATCACCGAATAGAGCCAGGCCGCGATGACGCAGTCCTTCGGCTCTCCCTGCCATATACAGAACACAACCAACGGGATCCCTGCGATCCGAGTCAGCGTCAGCATATTGGGAACATTAAGCAGCTCTGCTCGTAAGGTAGCCTTCATTGAACTTTCGTCGGCGGTTTTTTCTGGTAAGCGTAATAAGCGTTTAGCACTCGGCGAAGGTACTCTCCCGTCTCGCGATATGGAATACCATTCGCGCGATTAACTGCGCCTCCGCCTGCGTGGTATCCAGAGATCATCTTGACAGTGTCGCCATCAAAGCGATTAGCGAGCAATCTCAAATAGCGTGCCCCGCCCATAATATTCTGCCATGGATCGAAGGGGTCCTCTACACCCATGTCGGCCGCTGTTGGCGGCATCAACTGCATGAGTCCCAAGGCCCCTTTGTGACTGACAGCCTCCGGAAAGAAGTTGCTCTCGACCCGCATGACCGCCCAAATGAGCGACGCGGGTAGCTCGTAGGTCTTCGCCGCTTGAGCGACAAAGTCGGCGTATCGGCTCGCTCTGCGCGCCGAGTTCTCGGCATCTGCGCCCTCTCTACGCCTCTTCCCTGATGTCTGCTTAGGGGACGTGCGCTTCGTCTTGGCTGGGCCGCGCCGTGCCGCTGGAGGCTTTCCAGATCCAAGGCACCCTAGGCGACGTGCACCTGGGATTGGCTTACTGCTGATCGTCGTCACCCCATCCTTAAGATAGGTGCACAACCTCGCGGAAGCAGGCCAAGGGAAAACCAAGGCGATGAGAAGGACTACGCGCATGACAAGCATCTATACCACAAGGCAATTCCGTGACTGTCTATATCACAACTCAATTTAGTGACTGGAGATTCCATTACAGAAAGACAAAACCCCTCGGTATCCGAGGGGTTTTGAGTGGCTTCGCAGGGACTCGAACCCCGGACCTAACGATTATGAGTCGTTCGCTCTAACCAGCTGAGCTACGAAGCCGTATTCGAAGGGGCGCGAAGCTATCAACTTCGCCAACCAGTGACAAGAATAAATTACTCCTTATCCACGCCGAGGGTCTCGGCTCAGCGCTTAAGGCCTTCTAGGATCTCACGAGCCAGCCGCGCCACGGTCTGTGCGTCTGCACCTGGAAGGCCCGCCACAACCCGATCTGCGACCGCAGACTCCATTCGCTCTTTCCTCGGGACGCTTGGGTGGGCGCTCCCCTCTTCAGGCGCGGCGAGACCACCCTTGCGACGCTTCTCGACCAGCGCCTCTACTAGGTCACCAGGTAAGGGTAGAGGCCCGCCCAAAGGCGCGGCCATGTGGGCGATCTTTGCCAGATGCTCAGTGAGTTCCATTCGGAGATACGCGAGTTCTATGGAGGGGCCCCATGTCAGAACACCGTTACCGGCGAGCAGCACCGCATCACACCGCCGTATGAAGGGGGTCAGGGCCTCGACGGCCAGCGCGCCAGGGGCCGTGAGCGGCACCGTCGGTATCTGCGCACCTAAGGACACGACCGCTTCGGGCAGAAATGGATGCGGAAGAGGTCGGCCGGCGACACCAAACGCGGTCGCGTATGGTGGATGAGCGTGCACCACAGCCGCGACGTCGGGGCGATCGTTGTACACGGCTAGATGCAGCACCAACTCACTGAATGGCCTGCGTCGTCCTCCGGTCTTTACGCCCGCGCCGTCCACGACAACAAGATCATCAAGGCCGACGTCTGCCTTACTAAAGGATGTCGGTGTAAGCACGATACGGTCAGGTTGAATGCGTACGGACAAGTTACCATCGTGGTTGGCGACCCAGCCTGCGTCATCCATCGCGTGTGAATAGCGAACTAAGTCTCGACGGCTACTC
>CALELH010000088.1 GCA_937902595.1 uncultured Myxococcales bacterium | reverse complement strand
GATGAAGGCAATTGTCGCGCGGGTACCCAGGTCTGCTTGAACAACGCGTGGGGCGGCTGCGAGAACGCGGTGGGCCCTGGGGCTGAAGTCTGCGACGGCCAAGACAATGACTGTGATGGCAATATAGACGAGGGGCTTCTGAACGCCTGTGGTGAGTGTGGCGCGGCGCCCGTCGAGGCGTGCGACGGCCAAGACAATGACTGCGACGTAAAGGTGGATGAAGGCAATCTCTGCCCCGAAGGGCAATTATGCTCTGGCCCCCGTGGCTGTGTCGTACGTGTCTGTGAAGAGGGGTCTCGTCGTGCCTGTGGCAGCGATGAAGGCGCTTGTCGTTCGGGCACCCAGGTCTGCGTGAACAACGCGTGGGGCGGCTGCGAGAACGCGGTGGGCCCTGGGGATGAAGTCTGCGATGGCCAAGACAATGACTGCGATGGCGAGACAGACGAGGGGTGCGTCCCCGATGACGGGCCTTGTGAGGTGGACGGTGAGTGCCAGCGGGATGGCCGTTATTGTGAGCCTCCGAATCGGCCCGAATGTTGGCTCGGAAATGCTCCCGCTTGCCATGAGGCAAATACCCGCTGGGCAAGGATCCATTGCGGTGGGGATGATGCTGGTGGCGGGGGTGGCTGTATCGACGAGTTCGAGAACGAAGAGGGTGAGCGTGAGTGCGCCCACTGAAGATGAGTAGCGTCACTGCCGAGTATACTGCGGATCTCTGAATTGCTTGTCGGTCGGGCGAACCAGGCCCAGCGGGAGAGCCCGGTGTCATCGGCCCTTCGGGAGATGTTGGTCCGCAAGGTGTGCCCGGACAGGATGGCATCACCGCAGACTTCGATTGTGACAAAGGGTCGGTCGCTCAGTAACTTCGCGATGGCCTTCTGCGGGCACAGCAACACTCTACCCGGTCGATGCGTCCGTTGATGGGTCGCGCCCCTAGGAATCCGTGAGGCACCTAATTAGCCTCTTCCAGAGCGTGGCACATTCTTGGAGGCTGAGATTGAAGCCTATTACATCGAGTATGTTGATGAGCCGCCGGTCTGTCCTATGACCTTCTGGATTCACGCTCCATCCGGCGACCAGTCATGGTAGGCAGCGACCTCTTTTGAGCCGCCCCGACCGACGCGGAGGGCGCCGGGTTACCCGCTGTTGCGTGTTGAATACCAGGGGGTCACGTTTTCGTTTGCCTCGCTGCATGGGCTCCGCCGTTGTGTGGAGGTCCTCGGTCGCAAGAATCTACCGCGTCCTTCGGAGCATGCGCGAGGACGCAAACATACTGCAGGCAACGCTAATTCGCATTGGCTCAGTCGCTTACCAGCCCCCGTAAAGCCTTGGCGTGTGAAGTCTTGGCGTTATCGTGAAGGGGCCGTCGAATATCTGCCGAGAGCGCTGCCGGAGTTCGAGCGGGAGCTCATGGGCTAACCGAAGAGACTCCGGGCCAGAAGGGATGCGGTCTGGAAAAACCAGTGAGACAACCAAGGCCGCCCCCTTAGGGAATCAGACGGACAGGGGCCTCCGTGAAGCAGGCAGCGGTCATGGGGCCCCCTTGGACTCTCGACCTGGTCAGTCCAAGTCTCGAACACATCGGACCGGGAGTTGGCTCACGTCCTCAAGGTTACTAATGTTTGAGCTGGCCGCCAGGTAATGGCTCACCTGGTTGTTCCCAACCTCTCGATAAGGTGTTGACGTCCAGATGGCCGAATCATTATCCCGTGCAGGAAACACGTACGGATCGAGATTGTTATCTCTGAAGCCGCGGCTGAGATCCATAATGCGCGTCGCCTCTTCGAGAGTCGGCAGGCGCCAGCCTTCGTCAATGCCAGCCCAGTTCAATTCTTGTGTACACATATCGATGGCTTGCTGGTGGTCGAGGGCAATTCGCTGGCCACCTGTACACCCGCGCTGGTTCTTCCCATAGAGACACCCCATCCACTGGAGAGCGTTCTCCATATCGGTCACGACGGGCTCGCCATTGGTCCAGGCGGTAGTCGCCACGCATCGACGGTCTGTAGACGGTGGGCGCTCTTCCTGGTCGCGCACGCACAGCACATACTGCTGCGTGCGGGGGCCGATGGCTTCAGCGAGACCAGATGGGGAGACTGAGAGACGGTTGGCGTCACGCCAGTCTGAAATAGCGATTCTTCCCACACCTCCCATCGCATCCAACCCCGGGAACGCCCCGGACGCCTCTGTCGTAAACTGATTGGAGGACGCTAAATCATGGAGGGAGATTAACTCCAGCCCTGTGGGTAGACGCCAATTGCTGCTGCTGTCCCAGCGGAGACGTGCGCACGTCTCTTGCGGAAGCTCGCCAGCCATGCCGTTGGGCATGGCGTTGCTACACTCCGCACCCGTAGCGCCGTTCAGACACCCGGTCCAATCGATTCCGTAGAGCGCGTCCGACACAATAGGTTCGCTGATTACCGTTGGTTCGGGCCGTGCAAATCTGGCCGTATCTGCGCTCCACCGGCTCTGTAGGCGGAACTCTAGTGCGTCTCGACAGTGGTCTGTAGGATAATCAAGTGGTTCTTCCCAGCGGCCGCCGGTGCGTACACACAAACCGGCATAGCGGTTCCCACTATCATATCCGAAAACGCCAAATTGCGCGGCGCTTATGCCATAGAATTGGGCGTAACCCATCCTGGCGATATGGGTGTTCGTCCAGAGGCTGTGTGACAATCCTCTATTACTCGGTCCAAAGAGAGGGATAGGAATACCAAACTGCCTAGCGTTGTCACCTATGGTGTCCCGTTGAGTAACGAGACTCATCAGCTGCGCTAGGCTGGGCGCAACCCAGTCTTCATGGCCCGCATAATTGAGTCCTTGGCAGCCCGTATCCGGATCATTGAGCGCCTCGATGGAGATCTGAATGGGCTGGCCATTCTCGCACTGGCTTCCGCTCGTTCCTAAGGCACACCCCGCCCAGGTCAACCCGGTTCCCAGATCCTCGACGATGGGCTCAGCGACACGAGATCGGCTTGTTCGAAAGCAGCGACGGGCTCGAGCTGGGTGCTGCTCCTCTTCGCCATCCTGTGCCTCGACGGGTCGCATTAATCGGACACAGAGCGCCGGGGTCTGGCTCCCTCGGCCATACGGGGCATGGTTGCCTGTCTGTAAATCGGTGAAGTAAGGGTGGACAGTGTCCCGCCTGAAACCGACAAAAATCGCGTTGTCCCTAAACCCAGGAAAGAACTCAGTAGGCAGGACACGGCCCGAACGCTTTCGATCGATCAGGCTGTCAAACATATGTCCTCGAGGCGCTATCCAATCACGGTGCCCGGCATAGACCAGCTCCTGGCAGTAGTTTTCCAGAGCCGATTCCGCAATCGTCTGCAAACGGCCACCCTCGCAGTTTGGCCCGGTCAACCCTTTCGGACACCCCGTCCACATAAAGCCCGTCAGCGCATCGGTGACCACGGACTCACCTTGCCCGGGAATCCGTTCGAGTCGAGCCACGCCTCCTTCAGCGTCGAGGCTCGGCCAGTACGCGTGGTAATCGTCATAACAGACGACACAATCAGGATCCTCTTCGGCGCAGGGCGCGACTTCGCGATTATCGGGCACACAGGGGGGGGTCTCGCACGCCTCGAACATCTCCGGCATTCCGCCCGCGCCACCAGCGCCACCTTCGGCCCCAGCGCCACCAGCGCCACCAGCGCCGCCCGTGCCGCCCGCAGGTATGCAGGTCAAACCGTTCACTGAGTCCGCGACATAACCCGCTTCACAGGCACATGCGGGATTCCCATCCAGGACCGTGCAGCTACCGAAACCACCACACGTGACGCCCTCACAGACCGATGGTGTCGGGCTCGAGGTAGTGTCTCCGCCGCAAGCAGCAACGAAAAATGATGAAAACGCGATCAAGAGCAACGTTCGTAACACGGTCACTATAGATTCCCCTTCAATGAATTGTTCCCCTGCAGATTGGTCACTCTATGTCAGGGGCCGTCCCGCGGGCAAGGACACCGCCCTGAGGGCGTGCTGAGAGTGGATAGTGCAGGCTGATTACGCTGGGACGCAGCGGACGCCAATATTAATGAAGCTGTTTTCAAGATCGGGGGGGATGCCGAGATCGGTGTCATTTATCGAGTCTTCGAAACAGGCGAAACGAAAAGGCTGCCACCCCAATATTGAGAGAGTACCCAGCGGCGGCTTATGGCGCTCCTCGAGAGTCATTCTTACCAACTTTTTTAGCTGGTTTGCGGTCGCGCTGAGGGCCAAGAAGGACGAATGTGAAGACCACCAAGATTCATACCTTGTCTCAGTTGTATACACAGATGGGGATCACGTATTTTGAGACTGGGGCTAAGATCGTGCGGAGGGAGACATGAACTTTTTAAAGACGGGTGTTTGGACGTTTATTGTCTTCGCCTGGGTCGGCGCTGTTTGGGCACAGGACCGTCCGATCATCGACGCTGGCGATCCCTTTGGGGTGTTGCCCCTAGTCGATGAGGTCGTCATCGGTGAGAGCGAAGACGATCATGGATTCGTGGAGAGCGCGCCAGGTGTCAGCGAGGTCCAGGACATCCTCGGTAAGCCGACTCGAGTGCTGCCCAATGTTGGCGGCGCTCGCTTCGTTGGCTATCGCCTTGGGGCGGGGAAGGGGCTCGTCGCTGGAAAAGCCTATGTGCTCAGCGTTGACTATCCTGAAGATGCGCCTCGCACGACCTTTGTGGTCAATCGCGGCGGCGAATACGCCCGCGGGCTCAGCACGGGCGCCGCGGTCGGCGACGCGATGCAGAATTACACCTACAATAACCCCGAGTCGCTTCAATACCCATTAGCCGGCGAACATCGTTCCTGGAAGACATTGTTCTTCTTACATGAGCGTTTCAGCGATCAGATTCACGAAAACCAAGGGCCGACCGCCCGCCCAGAGTCTCCGGACGACGGCTTTATGGTCTATATCGCGCAACAGGGCATTTGGCCGCAGGACCAAGCTCAGAGGAGACAAGCCCCCTTATCCAATGGGGCTGCGGTCTCACGAATTCGACTCTTCGCGGTCCCCGATGTGGACAGCCTCACGGCCACCATCAATTACCCACCGGAGGGGCTACCTCGCAGGCATTTATTCTGGCGGGAGGAGATGTCTGACGGCGCGGTCGCTGTCAGCGGTAATAACCAAGCCGCCGTCACGCACGAAATCGACTGGTTCGAAAATAAAGCTAAATTGATGAAGTTCCTGGGGATGAACACCTACTCTAAGGACCTGCTCGAGTTTGGCGCTAATCAAGGCTGGGACAGCGCGATCCATGGCGGCAACACTTGGGTGCATCAGAGTAGCACCCCGCAACGCTGGTCCAACATGCTCGACATGATCGGGCGCTACGATTTCTATGTGCTGCCCATGTACGAATACTGCGGGAGTAAGGGTGATCAGGGTCTCGGGTATCAGACTCGCGCGCGACCGCTGCGACGTGACCCCTACGCTGGTGGTTTGGGCGGCGACGACACCCCCTGTGACGGCTACACCCACATCTGGTGGGCCGAGCGTTGTAACGTCGATGCGGCTGATCCTGATACCCTTGAGGACCTGCGGAAGATGCTGGACGCTACGATTATTCGTCACAAAGACCGCGTCAAATTCCTGGGGGCTTGGATGCGCGTCCGACCCAGCTCAATCCCCGTAAGTTTTTCAGATTTTTCACTGCAGATGTTCACCGGCGAGACTATGCAAGCCATGCCCGTGACTCGGCGTATGCTCATCGATGATCCCGAGTTATATGCCCGGTACATCGACTGGTGGCTCGGTAAACGAAGAGCCTTCCTGGGTGGTGCCCGAGAGATTCTTCGGCAGGCGCTGGGCGATGAAGCGCTGCTCTTGTTCACAGCCTACTTGGAAGAGCCAGGCCCAAGCGTGCCGGGTGGCGTCATCACCGATGATCTAGAGACCTGGAGTGAGCTTGGAATTCAGGCTCGGGCCTGGGATGAGGTCGGTCGAGATGGTGGATACCTGGAAGCCGCGCTCACCCAAGGGGGTAATTGGCCGGAGCACACATGCGAAGATGTAGAGAAGCGGATGTATGAGTGGGAACACTCGAACCCGAGACCCGATCCCGCCAACGCGAAGGACATGAACGGTTTTCTGTTCACCTATCCATTCAACAGGCTCTACACCACGAGTGACCCGACTGGATTCGAAGCGTTCCGCGGTCCTGCTGGTGTAGCGATGCTGCGACACTACAGCTTAAACGAGAACACCATGAGCGTCGCTCGGGAGGGCGCGAACCCTGATTCTATCTTGGGTTACTTTGCCCATGATGTGGACCGCGCCGGACCCTATTCTATGCTCGCCGAGGCTCGAGCCTTAGCTCATGGAGATCCTAGGTATATCGGATACTTAGCGAGCAATCGGTACAACCGGGGCTTTCCCCAATACGTTCGAGCCTTTAACTCGGCGTTTTTGGCTTTGCCCGCCGTCCAAAGTGAGGTTTGGGCCAACGCGACCGACGCCGCCGAGGTGATCGTCCGGGCCTATCACACCGAGGCTCACGGCACCTACCTGGCGGTGATCAACACGGGGATGGAGTCGGCCGATGAGGTCGTCATCACCCTGCCTAGTCAGAGCAGGGTCGCTGACGCCGTCAGTGGCGACGAGATACTGGCCCAAGGGGCTGAACTTACGATGAACTTATATCCCGGACAGGTTCGCGCCCTGCTTGTTGAGGAGTCGATGGGCGGTGAGTCCGACGGGATGGTTATGGACGGAGGCACTGCCAATATGCCTGACGCGGGGATGGAGGAGACTGACGATGGTGGCTCCGTCGAGGAGGACTCTGGCGAGACCTCGCCAAGCAGCGGAAGCGGAGACGGGGGCTGTACTGTCGGACCTGGTGGCGGCGGTGCGCCGCTCGTCTTCGCCATCGTCGTGGTTCTTGGTCTGTGTCGACGCCGTCGAGCACCCTCATGATGTTAGGACGCGGCGCCCGGGCCGGCCTCTCTTTGGTTGAAGTCAGCTAGACGGAATCGCCCTTGGGGAGAACGAGATGGGCGCCATCCCCGACTCCAATGAGACCGGCTTACATTATCTGTCTTGAGTATCGTTTCAATTAGCATCTAGTCTGGCCGCCAGGACGTCCAGTCCACTTCAAAAAACAAAATGAAAGAGGGTGCACTATGGCTAAAGGATACGTAATCGCTCACATCGCAGTGGATGACATGGGTAAGTTTGGAGAGTTCGCGGCGGTCGCTGGGCCGGCGATTGCCCAATATGGAGGGAAGATGCTCGTGAAGAACCCTGCCAGCGAAGTGCGCGAGGGCGAGTGTGGGTCTCTCTGTGTGTTATTGGAGTTTGAGAGTAAGGCGCAGGCGGTCACATTCTATGAATCAGCAGAGTATCAGGCCGCGATTCCCATTCGGAACTCATGCTCGACGACCACCCTCACCATCGTCGAAGGGCTCGAGTAGCTGCTCCGGCGAGCTCAGATCCTGCGCTATGCCTTTACTCACCCGGAAGCATAGACCCAGATTGACTTGCGCCTCCTTTCCGGCGAGATAAGGGTGGTCTAACTAAAGAGGACAACACCGATGAAACGACTGAGACGACTATCAGGGATATTTGTACTTCTAGCATTCGCTGGCGCATCCACTGGCTGCATGTACAGCAGCGTTGCGATGCACGGCGAAACAGCGCTGGTCGCAAAATCGAACTGGGGTGGGGTCATGAAAAACCTCTACGTATGTAAAGTGACACCAGAAGGAGTCACCGACTGCAAAGAGAAAGAAACCCCCTGAAGCAGATCGACGGTTTCAAAAATGCAAAGCTCGCGGTGTAAATCGCGAGCTGTCGAGCCCTACTTCGAGGCGAGTGTTCACTGTGTCTGTCTTTCCGCACCGCTCTTTTCGTGGGTCACCTTTTTGGCGTCGTCGCACACTACATCGGACTCTGGACGCCAGACCTCATTCCGAAGGCAAGATTCGCAAGCGAGGCCCTAGAATAAGACGCCGATTCTTGCACAAAACTCTCGGAGTCTCCTATTGTCCTGATCTACAAAGAAGATTGGAGTCCAAACATGCTGAGTCGGTTTTCGACTGTCATCCTATGTATTTTCTTATCCCTCGTTTTGGGCTGTGACTTGAGTGAGTCAACCCAGATTTGTGCAGCGCCAGGGCGGTTGTGCGATGCAAACGAAATGGAGTCTACGGACCCATGCGCTGAGGATGAGATGGAGTGTCGAACCATGGAGATCGACCATTGTAACGGCCCCTGGGTACGATACTGCCGACCATGGGATGGAACCGGTGGCTCAGGGGGCGACGGCGGTGCAGGCGGCTCAGGCGGCTCAGGCGGCGCCGGTGGCTCAGGCGGTGCAGGCGGTGCAGGCGGCTCAGGTGGCTCAGGCGGCGCCGGTGGCTCAGGTGGCTCAGGCGGCTCAGGCGGCGCCGGTGGCTCAGGCGGCGCCGGTTGAGTTGACCCCCGCAGGAGCAGTGCTCTGCAGTGAGCGCTACGTTAGCCGGCGCATACTTGCGAAAGGTGCGCTGCGTTGCCAGTGCTTCTGAAGCTTGGTCAGATACCGCGTACCTTCCATGATGTCGCGAAGCTGAGCTTCGCCCAAGCTCACGGTTTACTCATTGCGACAGCGCACTCGGAGGGAGCACCGGCGCTCCGCCATCGAATAGTTTGAGTACCAGGGCGATCTTCCATTCTTTCAAGTTGAGGCCACTGGCGATCTAGTCGGTAATAGAACTCATGGTCATATCACCGAAACCGAAGCCTGACTTAAGCGCAGCCGAAGCCATATTGATTTCTTGAGTCTTCCCGAAGGCATCCTCAGCCAAAGTCGTTTATGCATTAGATACATGGTGCATCTCACCCAGCGATGCATTTTGACCGGCCCAACGGCATGGCGTGCCGTGCGCTTTCGCGGATTGTTCGCGGGGCGTCTCAAAGGAACGCAGCGCCGCTACCTCAGAGAAAAAGTTTAGAGCATCACTCGCGATTACTTTGAGGCCGTGTGCGGACGAGCGCAAACCAAGAAGCTTACAGTTCTTTTTTTGGCGGTGAGACAGGGGAGAACGCTCGGGTCATGTTTGGGTGAACGCTACAGAAACTTAAGGAGTTCACAATGAGACAGTTCAACAACCTCGCAGCGCACAGTGACTTCAGGCCACCGAGTCGACGCCAGATTGGCCAGTCAGGTCGTTTCTCCAGATACATACTAGCAACACTTCTTGCGCTGATTGCGACGACGAGCCTGGCTCATGCTGGGTGGAGTACGGTTACCTGCGCTGGTGAAGAGCCGATGTGCTGTTGGGTAGAAGATGGGGTCGAGAGCAATTGTCATGAGGGCGCCTGTCATACCCTGCAAGGGAACTCTGATAACGAAGAACTCGAAGAAGTCGAGCGAAGGAGAGGGGCCAGCTCGGATGAGAACTACAGGGTCGATGAGGCAGACTACAAGGCCGAGTCCCGTGATGAAAGTGAAGGGAAGTCGAGAAGAAAGCTCATGGAAGTCTCAAGCGTCGATGGTCTCCCATTCTGCATTGATCTAAGAACCATGCGAGCCATGGATGGGCTATGTCCCGACGCTGATGCTATCAGAGACCTACGGAGACCTGACCCATATGATGAAGAAGCCGGTGATGAAGAAGCCGACGATGAAGATCCTGTGGACGCCGAGGGGGATCCCATCATCGATGCTCCCGATGAGGACCCCGATGACGGCGGTAGAAACGATACCGATGAGGCTGGTGATCAAGACGCCGAGGCGGCTACCGACGAAGATGACCCAAGGTCGCGACCGGTGGCGCGTCGGCGGAGTAGAGACTGAAGCTGAGCGACGCCCACGGTCATGAGTGCGCCTGTACTTGGTTCTTGGAACTACATTCCATCGCAGTGAGATCAACGGATCTGACCTCGCAAGTCTTTAGCATCTAGAGACTGATGACTCGTGTGGGCACCGTATGCGGCCATCTGTCGTGGGCGGTTTGTGGCGAATCTTATAATAATAAGCAGTAGTTATAGATATGCGAATTTTTAATTCTGAAATATATCGGGGAGATCTCCGTCATGAAGGCCGAATCGATACGGGGAACCGAGAGATTGGCCTCTCTGTTTAAACCCAAGAACATGTCATTGGACACTGGAAGGTTTGGGAGATCACATGAAAAAGGGAATCAAAACACTCGCGCTGGTAGCGACGATCCTTACGATGTCGCTGAGTCCGCTAGCGCTCGCGCAGACTACGTTTGAAGCAGGCTCTTCCGTTGCGAAGCACACCGAGACACCGGGGGACCGGTCATTCGATTCACCGGGCCCCCGCGCGACTGACCAAGTCCGTTACCGGGATGAACTGAATGCCTCCGATTACACCTGGATGTCGCTCTCCTCACTCGGCTTAGGAGCGGTCGGGGCTGCCCTCGGGTCATATGTGCTGATCGAAGCCAACAGTGGCTGCCAGAGACGCTTTCTGGGGTGCATTGGGCCCGCTCTCCTCGGCGGTACCATTGGCGTGGCCGTGGGCGCGCCTTTGGGCGCTTTCGTCTACGGTGAGGCAGCCGGCTTCGATGGCAGGTACCTGTCGGCGTTCGGTGGCGCTGTGGTCGGCGGGTTGACCAGCGGGCTTCTGCTCGCCGCTTTTGGTGACGACAAGGGGATCGCGGCCGGTCTCAGCCTCACTACCGCCATCGCTGGGCCCCTCGTCGGCTCGGTCTTAGGCTATACCCTGTCCGTGGACACCCGCCCCTCGAGCCAACCTCGATCCGCGTCTCTGCTGGACTTCAATCCGGCTGATGGTCTGCGCCTGAGCGTACCGGCCATCGGGTTCACCCAGGGTGACAACGACACGCGGCTTCAGGTCAGCGTCCTGAGCGGGACCTTCTAGGAAGATCGGCGGGGGCCATCACGTCCTGGCCAACGACAATCAAGCCACCCCCAAGGCTCGGGATACGTCCAAAGATCTGGGCATCTGGCGTTTGATTTGAGTCCGCTGTGGTGTCCGCTCACTGACTCCCCTGGAGCGCTGCGATGACATCCCGCTTTACCTCGGGATAGGTGGGCGTCTCAGCGTAAGTCTTGATGGTCCTGCTCGGCGGCGGCGGCGGCGGTGGTGGCGGCTTGGCGTTTAACCCGCCCAACCCGGTCGCGACGGCGGGTGTGAAGTCGCTCCGAACCAAACGAAGACCGTTCTCCTTGTCAGGGTCCACCTCCAGCGTGAACCACCCATCCCCAGCGCCCTTGGTGGTCAGGGAGAACGTGTACAGCGCGTCGGTTTTCCGCCTGTTTACCCATTCGTAGGTGATGACGTCGTGGCGGCCGGCTTGAAACTGGTCCACGACGAATCTCGGGCGCGGTGGTTTCCGCCGGTTTGGGTTTCGGGACGGTGCGTACCGAGCGCCTGCCTCTCTGCGACGGTAATTGAGATAGCTCGCGCGAAATGCCTCAGCTTGCGCGTAGAGACCCTGCTGATTGTGAATCTGGATCAACTGCTCGAGGACGTGGGTGTTGTGTGGCTTCACCTCGATGACGGCGTTGTAATGCTCGGCCGCCTTCTTGAGGTCGGCGACGCCTTGG
>CALELH010000087.1 GCA_937902595.1 uncultured Myxococcales bacterium | reverse complement strand
CCTCCCACACCACTTTGGTTTCGGGCTAAGACATGTGCAGGAGCTGTGCCAAACACAAAAGCTGCCGAACGACCGGTTTCTAGCTTTGTTTGTGAGTAATGGGAGTGCTCGGTGAGTACTGTCGTCCCCAAACTGGCGGGGTCTATGCTGCGCCCTGGTGTCAAGAGTCTCCAGGTCTATCTCCGGCGCAGCCAGGAGAGGTCTGCCGTGACATCGTTTCGTACTCGGGGGGCGATGGTCATCTCCATCTCTTGGAGATACGACAGGTTGTGAAAGTCGAAGGAGAGGTCGTTGAAGCTATGGCAGGTAGCACACGACGTGTTCGCGACGAGCGTCTTTGACGGGTTGTTAATCCGCTCTCGTAATTGGGCTCTATCCCTCGGTTCGACGACCATTTGCTTCGTGAGTTCACGAGCGTGCTCGTGGCCATTTTCGATGGCGTCGCGCAGTCGGTGGTCACCGGTCGCCCCGGTCACTGTCTCATTGGTGCCATAGTCGAAGATGACCTCGCCTGTCCGCGGGCTTACCACCTGGATCGGTCGTTGCTTGAGCTTGCCCCGTTCTCCATCGAAGGCGAGGAAGACCCAGATGTCGGTGCCCGATGGGTTCCGTCCCTCAGGGAGCGAAAAGGCCGTTAAGGTGTGCAGCTTCTCAGGTGTCGCGTAGTCGCTTAAGAAACTGGCGAGCCGCTTATAGAATGGGGCGCTCTCTTCGTCGCCGCTCATGGACTCCACACGCAAGTCCAGCTCGCTGTACTCTATGAGGCTGTTCTGTGTACCGCGTAGGGAGACGACATCACCCAAGAGCTGTGCGAGCACCTGGGTCCTAAGCGCTCTCAGGAGCTCCATGTCGTCTTCGCTTCGCGTCGACTGTCCCTTAAGGCGCTCAATCAGCTCATCTACCATCTCTCGATTAGAGTCCGGGTACACCCTGTATAGGGCGTGAATAGCGCGGTCGTCAGAGTGAGCCTCAACCGTCGCCCAGCCGACCCAGAAGTCATACTGATTGGGTTGCCAAACGAGACGCACCTCTGGCCAACAGAACTCCTCGGCGGCCCGACCTGGGATCTTGCCGAGGGGAGAGCACGGAGCGATCCGCATGGACACGAGCTCCCACTCTTCGACCCAGTTCTCTCGCTCTAAGGCGTCCTCTACGTCCGTGGACTCAAAGGCGGCCGAGACCTCGGCCAACCAGCTGGGTTGCATGAGTTGCTCCCCAGAACCGGTCACGAGGTCAGCGCCGATCCCTTCTCCCACCACTCGAGGAAGTAAGATGGCGATATCCTGAGCCTGGAGGCCACTCCACGAATCGATATCGAGGGGCCGAGCGCGTCGTTTCTCGTGCTGGTCACCTACCAACTCAGTAGGCAACTCCATGCATCCGAAGTTGAAGGAAATAGCGGCGAGATACAAAGCCATGTGCTGTACAGAGTGACGATTCATCGTGCAGTCCTCCCGTAACAATAAGCGGGTATGTTGAAGATCATTAAACCCGGCGGCCTCAATACTGTGCACCAAACGTGCCATTAACCTTCCGTCCGGAAGGTTGGTGCTGTAAGTGTATGTAATAAAAGGTTTACGTTTTATCTTTCGGCGTTTTTCGCCCCGTCGCGTTATCCGGGGGAAGCCCCCGAGAGGGTAGTCGTGACCCCAACCTCGAGCCCGGCTGGGGTGTGTGGACCTAGGCCCTCGGTTGCCCTGATATCAAAGGAGCCAGGGGGTCCTCTGGATCGCGATCCTCGGTGGGGATCCAGCGCGTGATGTCAGAGGAGGCCATAGGCGGGTCGCGACGGCTCATCTTCTGGATCGAGCGCCTTCGGTGGTGTGTGTTTTCGAGACCTTGGGCCTCCGATAGGTTTTGATTAATCGGTGTCATCAGAGACACCTCATACAGGCATCTGTGTGATGAATGACGTCATGTGAGTGTTCTGATGCAGTTGCCTGCGATTTTCTGATACGAAAATTCGGACGAGGACCCCGCCAAGACAAGGGGGGAGGGGGGGGGCTGACGGGGCCCTCGCCTGAAACCTGGATCGAGCGACGCGTACGTGCGTTCGTTAGGTGTAAAAATCAGACGAGGACCCCGCCAAGACAAGGGGGGAGGGGGGGGGGCTGACGGGGCCCTCGCCAGAAACGTATACTCCGCGTTGCGCTCGACATCTTATGGAGCGCAGCGCTGAAGAAACCGGACGAGGACCCCGCCAAGATAAGGGGGGAGGGAGGGGGGCAGGCAAGGCCCTCGTCAAGAATCAATCATCCGTGATTCAGTCGAAACTAAATCAACTCCGAAGAGCGAAAACCTGGTGAGAGCCCCACCAAAGTACAGGGGGGGAGGAGGGGGGCTGGCGGGGCCCTCACCGGAAGCGAGTCTTTCGTCTTCGTGCTTTGGGGACCTGACGATGTGTCATGTCCCGCGTTTGACTATGAGTACGCAGAGGCCCTGTGAATAGTTACACCGGTCGTACGCTTTTTTTGAGGGATGAGAGAAAGGAAGGCTCGCCGGGGGTAGCGACCGTATAAATACGGCTTTAGCGTTCGTTACTTAGCTTGGCGGGAGCGCTCTTCTAGAGCTGGCTTTGGGCTGCGCGCAGCGTAATCTACGCGCAGTCGCGACCAGTGAAACTCTGCTGAGTGTCACTGGGTAGCTAGTTTGCTATTTCAAGGACGACATCAGCGCTGTGATTGTATGCTTCGCCGGTCAACTCGAATGGCTCGGAGGCGTTTGAGAAGTCGATCTCGGCCTTAGGTGCCCATTGCGCCAAGCCACCGTTTGGCATGTATAGGACGGTGTACGCCTGGAAGGTGCCGGTGTCCTCTACGGTCATCTTCGCAGTAAATGTCTGTCCGGGCTCCAGCTCAGGCATGTCGACCTGGAAAGGAGGAAAGACATCAGGCGGGCCCATAGGAGGTAGCGCGCGGTAGAGCCCAACTAAGAGCGCCTCAGGCTGACCTTCAAGATCTGCTGGGATCGTGATGTTAAAGCACACCTCGTTTGCGGCGCTGCATGTCGCGCCAGAGGGGGCTTCGCCACCTTCGTTACTGTCCGTGGATTCACTTCCGCACCCGGCGAGTAGAGTGATCGCGAAGGCGAGCGCCACGTTCCATACCGTATTCTTTACTGACATCTTCTCCTCCAATAGGTCTTCGGCAGACCAGGCTTCAAGAGTATTCATTCGAACGAATGGCTGCATCGCCTGATGGCAAGGATCAGCCTGAATCCCAGGCACGATCTCAGCAGCCTCACGGAGGCGTTTTTAGGGAGACTGCACGTTAAGGTCAAGAATAAACTACCACTCGGTAGTTTATTCTTGACCACCTTGAGGGTCTGGGTGCCTCTGTGCGGAGAGGATATGTGTAGGTAGAGCCTCTATCGGCAGACCCGAGCGGACCCATAGAAGCCACCGGCGACGCAGCGATAGCCTGCACCGCAGTGAGCGTCACTTGAACAGACACAGTCACGAGACAGAACGCATCCAGGATACGTCTGTATGGGCGAAGCCCCGTTCATTTGTCGCCAGGCCTTATTGTTAAAGAGGCCCTTCGGATCTAGTGACCGCTT
>CALELH010000086.1 GCA_937902595.1 uncultured Myxococcales bacterium | reverse complement strand
TTTGTAGAGACTCACTTCGAATGTAAGTACGAAGACGTCTGCACAATGTTACTGCCCCTCTAACTAAAGTGGTCTCGAAGCCGCGAAGGAGCGGGCATCGACTCATCGAAGGAGTCATGACGCTGCCCTAGAGATGCGTGGATGAGCTTGAATCGAAGGCCTACCAGACTCACCTTCTTGAACATTGGGAGTCCTCGCCCTTCAGCACGGAGCTGCGCTTCCTCTATTGTTGATCCGCCTGACGCGCAGACGACGCCCTCGCTAGTAGATGTTCCGTGCGGGGACGACTGTCCCTTCGAGACAGGGCTGCGACACGAGCTCTCTAGAGCTGATAGAGCATCTCGCATCGCTGAGAGAAGCTGATGCCTCCAAGGAGGTACCGAGAAGTAGTCCGCTGACGGCGGCATCTACCCTGGATGGTAGCGAGGTGAAGTGGACCGAATAAACGTCGTCTTGATGACGATGAGCGGCGGTCACCTTGCCGTAGAACATCTCAGCGAGCAGGTTCAAACGAGCGTCGACGATCGAGATCCTGAGGTTGGTAAACTCTCTGAGCGGCTTGGCCGTCTGAAGCTCAAACCGCTGAGAAGAGAGACGGGTGATTTGCCCATCCCACGTCTCATCTGTCGTGTCGTCATCATGAGTGACCGCAAAGACAACGGGGAGAGCTTGGGGTAAGACCACCAAGCTCGGCGTATCGATCGCTAGGGTCGTCTTGTATGCGCCAGCCACGCCGCTGATCTCGTAAACAGTGATAGGCTGTCTGACACCTTTAGGCTGGACGTTCATGCTGCTAGTGAACACCACGTCATTCGTCACCCTCGCGAAGGTTGACTCCGAAATCAGCACCTGTCCACCGACGGTGTATGACTGAATACGTGAGGCTAGATTGACGCCACGCCCACGACCCCGTACTTAGCGCGCCGCTCCGACCCGATGTTTCCAATAACGACCTCAGCGGTGTGGAGCCCAATCCCCATGCGGAGCTCCGGGAGACCCATGGCTCTGTTCGTCTCATTGACCTCCGCCATCGCCAATTGCATCTCCACAGCACACGCGACAGCTCGCAGCTCATCGTCATCCCGTTTATTGGGTGCTCCAAAGACCGCTAGGATCGCGTCGCCAATGAACTCATCGATGATCCCGTTGTGCCTAAAGATTACCTGGGTCATCACCTTGAGGTAATTATTGATCAAGGTGACGACCTCCTCGGCCGTCCGCTCCTCGCTCAGAGATGTAAATCCCCGTAGGTCGGCCATCATAATGGTCAACGTCTGCTTTCGACCTCCGAGCTCAAGACCCTCAGGCTCCTCCAAGATGTTCGCGACGATCTCATCAGACAAATAGCGACCAAAGGTCTGCTGAATGAAGGTGTTCTTCTCAGAGAGAGACTGAGTAAGTTCGACCAATCGACCCTCTTTGGCCTTGAGTCTTCGGTTCGCCACCATGACGACGGTGAAGATGAACAGCAGGATCAACGCCACAGGCATCGCGATCTGCACTATGCGCTTTATCTCCACGCCCGTCTGAAACCTAATCTTGATCCAGCGGGCCATGATCGCGTCGATCTCGGTGGTAGGGACAGTCTCTATCGCCTTATTGAGGATGCTCAATAGCTCAGGCTTACCTTTTCTCACCCCGACACGAAGCTCCAGGTCAAAGGGCATCTGCGCCGCCATGTGGAGGTTGCTAATCCCCAGCTTTGTCAGACCGTCGGAGCCCGTCGCGATGTCAGTCACATACCCATCGACCCACCCGAAGGCGACCGCCTTGAGCGCCTCCTCTGTGCTCCTATATGCGACCCTTAAAACCTCTGGGTGTCGCTTGGCCAACAGCTCGGATACAGCGTAGCTATCGTTCACGGCGACTCTACGACCTCTGAGGTCATCGACGCCCTCCACGTTGGACTCAAGTGACGTAATGATGACATAGGGTAAGACGAGGTACGGATGAGTGAAGTCCAAGTACGCTTCACGGTTCTCGGTCGTACGGACAGCAGAGAGAAGATCAAGCTGACCTTGGCGGGCCCGTTCATGGACGGCTGGCCATGTCTGATGTTCCAAGCGCACAGCGAGTCCCGCCCGCTCAAGCACAATCTCAAGGAAGTCAGGGGCGATGCCACGATGTCGACCGTGAGCGTCCAGGGTCTCGATGGGTGACCAGTCTGTGTCGATACCCATTCGTAGAACGCCGCTCTCGGTCAACCAAGCCTGCTCTTGAGGTGTAAGCTTCAGCTGATGGCTCGATATATTGGCCTGGGTCTCCGCCGAGAGCCCAGCCGGTACGCTCGTTAGAAGTAGCGCGAGCCACAGAGCCGAAAATCTCCTTATCAAGTCCCTCAGCCTCCTCGACAGCGCGCCCTCTAATCCCATCGGTCTCACACACACGATCCAATACGCCTCTGGGACGTAAATGTTACGTGTCGTCAGCCGATTTCAGATGGAGCCTGAACGCTGCCTCAGCTCTGTGCATTCAGGAGAACGTAAAGAGGATCTAGGGTCTGTAACTTTTGTGCGATGGAGGCGTACGTATTCCGTAGTCGCAGAGACGCCCACAATGCGGACCGGTCTCTCTACTGAAGTGCCCAACTTGACTCGAATAAACCTATCGCTGCTTACCAATGAATCGAGACAACAAAATGAGGACTCTGCGACGACGCGAACATGGCTGGCTTATGACCCTTCTGCTCTGTCTACTTCTCCCGGGATGCGGAGACAAGGGGCCGAGCTCAGGGGAGGCGCCCTCTACATCACCCACGGTCCCCTCCATCAGATCCGCCTTTGAGTTAGGCGATGAGGGATGGACCGCGAAGGACTTCGTCAGCGGCACCAACTACCAGAGCGACTTCGGAGATGAATTCCACTACCAGCCGACTTGGGCTGCGAGCGGAGGGACAGAGGGTGGACACATTCGGTTTAAGGATCGGACACACTTCGCCGTCTTCTTC
>CALELH010000085.1 GCA_937902595.1 uncultured Myxococcales bacterium | reverse complement strand
CGGGCGGCCTCTGTATGCTTACGAGTTCATCTTTCTCATGGGGGTGATCGTTCAGCTTTTCTTTAGGGTGACCCTCGTGACCCTGTCTGCAGTGGTGGCTTCATGGCTCGTCGGCGCCGCTCACTTTGGGATCACTGACACGTATATGTACATCGACACGGCCATCCCCATCGCCGTGTTCTTAGGTATGAATCTGCTCGTCACCGATCCGGCGAGCTCACCACAGAGCAACGGAGGAAAGGTGCTCTTTGGTGTCCTGTATGGGCTCGCTATCTTCTTCATGTACGATGTACTTCGGGATATGGGCCGCCCGTCCATCGGCGATGATCCTGGTCTCAGCGTAAGCTGGATGGACAAGCTGCTCTTCTTACCATTCCTCAACCTCCTCTCTCGGCCACTCGACCGCATCGGCCGATACCTCTCGATTTCAACGTGGTCCTGGGACTCCCTTCGCACCAACCGAATCCATGTTGGCCTTTGGGTGCTTATCTTTCTTCTCCTTCGGCCGAGCTTGACCGAACATCCGGGTCGGGACGTAGCCTTCTGGGAGCCTCGCTGTGAGGACAGCGTGGTGCGGAGCTGCGAGAACGTCGTGATCCTCCTGCAGTCAGCGTGCGCTCAAGATGATCCTGCCGGGTGTTATCACCTCGGTCTTAGGTTCGAGCATGGCGATGGAGTACCCATTGACCTTGCGCGCGCTGGTGGTGCGTATACACGTGCCTGTGCCCTCAAGCACGGGGGTGGGTGTCGATCGCTGGGTGTTTTGTTTACGCATGGCAAGAGCGTCGCCAAGAACGCCCAATCGGCTGTGGATCTGTATGAAGCGGGATGTGGGTACGGCGACGGTGAGTCTTGTCTATTCGCCGCCGAAGCGCTGGGCCGTGGCATGGGCGTCAATAGTGGTCCCAAGAGAGCGACAGACTACGCCCGGCGTGCCTGCGACGCTCGACAGGGGCGTGGCTGTTTTCTCTATGGCCAGGCGCTCCGCACTGGCCGCGGCGTGCCAGAGAACCTTAAATTGGCTGTGTATGCCTATCAGAAAGGGTGCTCAGGGGGTGATCAAGACGCCTGCACGCTCTACGGAACAATGGTTTGGGCCGGTCACGGAGTGATCGCTAATCCGTCCCAAGGTATTAAGATTCTTACGGCCGCTTGTGACAAAAACCCCGATGCGTGCCGCCAACTCAGGCGCATCAGGTCTGCCCAGACGAAGTGACGACGGCCGACGTAACCTCGCGTTCAGCGTGTCAGGTGCAGCGACGGCCGCGTACTTTCATCTGGCGGACCGATTCAGAGTAGTGAGCCTTGAGTGGGTCCAAGAACTTCACATTCCGGACCTTCGTTGCGAGCGGAGTTCACGTAGTCTCCAACAGCGTTACGCACGACGAGGTCATTGGGCAATGGCTGACACAGATCGAGCAGATAGTCTCTGGGCGCGGCGCTGTTCAGCCAGTCGGAGTAATGATCTGGGTGTAGGATAACGGGCATTCTTTCGTGAACATCGGCGATCGCCTCTGCCGCACGCGTGGTCAGCACGCTGAAGGTCTCAAGAGGTCCACTTGGGCCCAGCCATCGTGACCAAATCCCAGCCATGGCGTAGACGGGGGCTCCCTTCACTTGGATCAAGTAAGGGGTCTTCTCGCGGCCTACGTGCTTCCATTCGTAAAACCCCGAAGACGGCACCAAGCAGCGCGTCTGACGGAAGGCGTCACGGAAGCTCGGCTTCTCTGAGACAGTCTCGCTGCGCGCGTTGATCATGCGGGCGGCGCTGTCCGCGTCTTGGGCCCAGTGTGGGACCAGACCCCACCGGGTCGGCGCCAACTCTCGATGACCTCCATTTAGACGGACAATGGGGACGAGTTGAGTCGGCGCGATATTGTAGCGTCGCTCAACCTGCCCGCCCTCGACCAAGCGAGCGTCAAAGTGCGCCTCGATCTCTTCTAGAGGCAGGGAGAGTTGGTATCGGCCACACATAGGTTGGACCATGACATAGAGTTATCATTTTGCACCACGACTTATGCAGTCGATCTGGTTACGCCCTGGATTCATCTTCCTGTTTGGATCACACTGTCCGCGTTGTTGAGTATGGAGGAACACAGCTATGGCTAATGCCACGGTGGAGGGATGGCTCGAGAAGCTGTCTTCGATTGAATTTACCAAGGTCGTCTTTCCTATCATCGCGGTGGCGGTGGTGGTCTTCAGCGTCATGTCCGGCCGCTCGGGTTTTGTAGAGGTCAAGCCCGGCGAGGTCGCCGTGGTCTACAACACTATCGGTTTGGGTGTCTTCGGTGACGATCATCGGGTCGTCACTGACCAGGGGACGCTCACGTACATGCCATATTTTCAGCGCGTGGAGCTCCTGGAGATAGATCCCCAGGTCATGGTGATGACTGGCAAGGGAAACCCGGCCGATCCAAACATGGTGAACCAGCTCACCGTGCGCGCCAACGATGGCTCCAACTTCTTCTTTGAGAGGATGGAGCTTCATTATCAGATCATGCCGGGTCTCGCTGACGTCGTCATTAGTGAGAACGGCCGAGGGGACGCCTATAAGGAGAAGGCGCTCGCGGTACATTCTCGAGAGATCCTGAGAAATGAGTTCGGCCGGTACAGCTTCCTGGAAGTCGCAAAGCCGAGCACCTATGGCAAAGCCACAGCCTTGGCGAAGAAGTCCCTCAATGAGCGCTTGAACCCCCTCGGTATTATGGTGACCCAGATCATCACGCCAAAGCCCAGATTTCAGCAGAAGGTGGAGAACGCCATCGAGGCACGGCAGAACGCTGAACAAGAGGTCCAGGTTCAAGAAGAGAACCGCAAGCGATTACAGGCCCAAAGTCGACGTAAGGTCCAGGACGTAGAGCAAGCGAAGAACGCGGAGTACCAGGGACTTATCGCTCGCCTTGAGGGGGAGTCGCGGGCCGCGGAGAACAGGGCGATCGCGACTCGGCGAGAGGCGGACAAATACGCTATCGATAAGACCGCAGAGTGTACCGCGTATCGCGACGAGAAGGTCACGCTCGCCGCGGCAAACGCTGAGGCCTATCGGAAGAAGGCGGAGGGTCTTGCGGCCAAGATCAAGGCGGTCGGTGCGCGGGGCTCTGACGTCCTTAACCTCGAGATCGCTAAGCACGTCTTTCCGCAGCTCAAGAAGATCACAGCCAGCCCGTACGCAAAACCGACGACGCCGGTCGATATTCGCCACCTTCAGAGGGGGAAGTAAGCCATGGGTACCTTTCTAAAATATCTTTCTTTATTGATCGTTATCGCTTGGTTTCTCCCATCAGCCTGCACTACCTACGTTGAGCCCGACGAGATCGGGGTTCGGCGCAGCATCTTGGGGGGGATTTTGCCCGAGGATCTGAGTCAGGGCCATCGAGTCGATATCCCGCTGTACCACACGATGTATCGGTTGCCTCAGGGGTATCTGTATCTCGAGTTCTTACAGAACACGGAGCACCCGGCGCTTGAGTTGCGTACCCGGGGTGACAACGTAATCACCGTCGAGGCGACGGTGATGTACCGGATTGTCCCAGGGAGCGGATACAAGATCATCGAGGGTGGCTTTGGGTCTTCCTATCGCGAGAAGATCTACTCTGTGAGCCGTGGTTTTCTCTTGGAACACCTCGGCAACTTAACAAATGAAGCGATCCAGAAGCCTGATGAACGCGAAAAGATCGCGGCGTCGGCGGTGGAGCCTCTCAACAAGAAGCTCGCTCAATATCATGTGCAGGTCCCCAAGAGCGGTGTCGTAATTCGTAGAATTCGTTTCCAATCCTCCTATGAGGAGAGGCTGCAGGCGAAGCAACTCTATGCCGTTCAGGGGCGACTCGATCAGGCCAAGGAATCAGAATCGGCGGCCAAGCAGTCCACGGACACCGTGCAAAAGGGGATCGACAAGGACGTTCGCATTAAGAGTGAGGAGTGGCAGCAGAAGATCGAGAAGCTTCAAGCTGAGGTGACGATCAAGATCGCCGACATCGACGCAGAGGTGCTTCAGTACGACAAGAAGACGCGGGCCAGCGCTGACGCTGACTGCGCTCGGAAGCGCGCTGAAGGTAATCTCGCCGAGGACAAGGCGGAGGCTCTGGGGGAACGTCTCAAAGCTGAAGCGCTCTCCACTCCGGCTGGGCGTACGTACAGCGCGATCATCGCGACGCGGATGTTCGAGCTCGGTGATATCCGGCTCAACTCGCTCGACCCTGAATTTCTTAGGCGTTTTGGGTCCATGGGCGCCTGGCGTGCCATGTTCTTGTCCTCTGGACGATAGCGACTGCTCCAGTAGCGAGGTGTTGGTGTCTTGAGATGATTCGTATCGTTTTATTGGGCTTTTTCATCGGGGGGCTCTTCTACGCTTGGCAGCGATGGCGAGGTCCTAAGCTGCTGCGCGTTCCCCTCGTTTGGATGAGTATGGCCCGGCGCCACGCCGATTTGAGTGAGGCTCTCCGTCTACGTAAAGCCATAGGGGAGCTCCTCCTGGTGGGATCCGCCTCTAGGGCGAGGTCCGTGCTGGCCGAGATCGATGACGTGATCAAGACCCTAGTTCAGCTGGCGAGGACCAGAGAGGTGCGCGGCGTGTCAGAGGCTGTCGACCCCGTGACCACAGAGGCTTTGGTGGAGTTGGAGGCTCTGTATCAGCAGATAAAGCAGGACTCGATGTCGAAGACCGCCGACAAATTAGATGCAATTCGCGCCCGTTTGGCGAACCGTACCGCTGATCTCAAGTCTTCCGCCCGCGCCCGCAGCGAAGTCGAAGATCTTTGATCCACACACCTCGGTGAAGAGCCGATTTCATCGAAAAACGAAGTAATCCTCAAAATTGGCACGATGGCCGTTGATATCCGGCCGACTGATGTGCAATGACTGCTCCGATTTCAGCAATTGCTAGGGGATGATCGTGAGCCTTTCCACCGCCCTTCGCCGCGAGATTACTACAACCATCAGAATGCTTGCCGCCGATGGCGTCGAGCGGGCAAACTCCGGGCATCCCGGTGCTCCGATGGGACTAGCTGATATCGCCTTCCTACTCTGGGATGAGTTCCTCCGTTTTGATCCTAAGGATCCATCGTGGGCGGCTCGAGACCGATTCGTGCTCTCTTGTGGGCACGCCTCGATGCTTCAATATGCCCTCGTTCATCTCTGGGGTTATGACGTCAGCATGGACGATCTCAAATCTTTTCGGCAGTGGGGCTCCATCACCCCAGGCCATCCAGAGGTTGGGATGACGCCGGGAGTTGAGGTCACGACAGGTCCACTTGGCCAAGGGGTCGCCAACTCTGTTGGTATGGCCTTGGCGGCTAAAATGTTGGCGGCGCGTACGGATGTGGAGGGCGCCGACTTCAACCCGATGAGTCAGCGCGTCTTCGCGATCTGCTCCGATGGCGACTTGATGGAGGGGATCTCTTACGAGGCCGCGTCTATGGCGGGTCATTGGTCACTCGACAACCTCGTTTGGCTCTACGATGACAATAAGATCACCATCGACGGCTCCATCGACTTGGCCTTCTCAGAGAACGTTGAGGGTCGGTTTGAGAGCTTCGGGTGGCGGGTTCTACGAGCTGATGGTCATGACGCAGACTCGATTAGGGCTGCGCTCAATACGGCCGTCGCCGAGGACTGCCGACCCACCATCATCATCTGCCGTACTCACATTGGGTATGGCAGCCCCAATAAGGTCGACTCTTCGAAGAGCCATGGGTCGCCGCTGGGCACCGACGAGCTCGCGCTCACTCGCGCAGGGTTTGATTGGCCCGAGGCCCCTTTCCATGTCTCTGACGGTGTGCGGGCTTGGTTCTCCGAGGCTATCGACCGCAAGACATCTGCTCACACGGATTGGGCGAGCTCTATGGCCGATTGGCGTGGCCAAAACCCAGCGAAGGCGAAGATCTATGACACGCTCTGGTCGGGTGAGCTCCCCGACGGGCTCGCTCAGCGCCTTATAGACGCGGCGCCTCCTTCAGGGGCGACTCGGAAGACGTCACAAGCTGTGCTCAACGCGGCCACGGCGGAGATCGAGACGCTCGTTGGTGGCTCGGCTGACCTCACAGGGTCTAATGGATCGGCCATCGCTGGACGTATCGTCGGTAGTCCCAATCGAGAAGGACATGACTTCGGCTTCGACGGGCGGCAGATTCACTATGGAATCCGCGAACACGCTATGGGAGCGCTGACCAATGGAATGCTCCTGCATGGCGGGCTTCGTCCATTCTCTGCGACGTTCTTAGTTTTCAGCGATTATATGAGACCGACGGTCCGCTTGGCGGCCTTGAGCCACCTCGCGAACATCTTCATTTTTACTCATGACAGCGTCTTTCTCGGCGAGGACGGTCCGACACACCAGCCGATCGAGCACCACTGGGCGCTGCGGAGTATCCCGAACTCGGTTTATTTCCGGCCCGCGGACGGGATGGAGGTCGCTATGTCCTGGGCTTGGGCGCTGAACAGCACCAAGACCCCCGTCAGCCTAGGGTTGACGCGGCAGGGCCTCCCGACCATCGAGCGGGACGCGTCTTTCAACGCGGAGGACGTCTTCAAGGGTGGCTATGTTGTCACTGACGTAGCGGACGCCGCTGTGACTCTCGTGGGGACCGGCTCTGAGCTCCATGTCTGCGTTGACGCGGCGAAGTCCTTGTCGGCGGACGGGATTAAGGCGCGTGTCGTGTCTATCCCAAGCGTCGATCTATTCGATGAGCAAGATCAGGCTTATGTGAACTCGGTCCTGCCTGCGAATATTCCCGTGGTCACGGTCGAAGCCGGAATCACTGGACCTTGGCGGGCCTACACGGGTCGGGATGGTTTGACGATCGGCATCGACAGGTTTGGGGCGTCCGCCCCTGCGGGCGTGCTCGCGGAGAAGTTCGGTTTGACAGGTGGCCAAGTCGCGGCGCGTGTCCGGACTCACCTCTCCGGCGAGTAGTCAGAGCGGCGAGTTATCAGATAAGCTTTCGGGATTCTGTTGACTCGCTCCTCATCCGGCGTAGTCTTCCCGTAATGGGTAAGCGTAAGAAAAATAAGAATAAGCGTCGTCCGAAGGGGGCCCCTGTTGCGAGCAGGTCGGCTCCCGAGGAGAGTTCGCCTCTCCAAGGGCCCATCCCGGCAGCGCCGATGGGTGATTCCGAGGGTGGAGGTCAGGACGACCTGGCTCAGGCCGAGCCTGGAGTCATCCTCCAGCCATTTGGCGAAGGACCAAGGTTCTCCGTGCTCATGGCGGCCTATAACCGCGCTGACTTAATCCACGTCGCCATCGAGAGCGTCCTGGCTCAGGACTTCGGTGACTATGAGCTTGTTATTGTAGACGACGGCTCGACGGATGATACGGGTCGGGTCGTAACGGGGTATGCAGACCCCCGGATTCGATACATTCGTAAGGACAAGAATGAGGGTCGTTCGCCGACTCGAAATCGCGCTATCGCCGAAGCGAGAGGCGAGTTTGTTCTATGGATGGCCGATGATGATCTCTTAGTTCCCGGTCTGCTCACTCTCTACAATCAGATCCTCACGGACAACCCCGGTGTGGACGTCGTGTACGGAGACCTGCAGTTGTTCGATCATGACTCGGGTCGAGACCTCAACGTCTTTACACCGAACGATTGGACGGGGAAACGTCGGGAGATTATCGGCTCCAAGCTCTACGGCTCCTGTGTGCCGGATGGTGGGACGGCGACCCGGCGACGCATCTATACCTTGGTGGGCTCTGGTCCCTACGACGACGAATTCGTCCGAGCTCAGGATTACGAACTCTGGTCTCGTATCGTCGGCCAGGCGAACTTCCACAAGGTCGATCAAATCGTCTATCGATACCGGAAGCACTCTGGAGGCACCTCTTGGGGAGAGTTCATTGACCTCACCCTCGACTCCAAGATCATCCGCCGACACTTAGATCGTCACCCTCTCAGGACGCTCTTTCCGAAATTGGACTGGAGCGCAGAGTCTGTCTCGGCCAGCATCGTCTACCTTCGGATCGCGAAGAACTTGAGAATCTATGGAGATCACGTCAACGCGATCCGGTTCTTAGATGCGGTCTGTGGTTCAGAGAGTCAGCCAGAGGCGATCGAGCATCGAACTCGATCCCTGGTCGCTCTCGGCGATCTATCGACTGCGAGTGAGATCGTCTCAGGGATCTCGAAAAAGCTGGGAAGAGCGCACGTCGTGGAGACAACCCTACGTGCTCTCGTGGAGGCCGCAGTCTCGTTTCGCGCTGAATCAAAGCGGTCGCTAGAGGCAGGAGAGTATCGCGCCCTAATCAGCGCGTGTCAGACCTTCGGTCAGCTGCACGAGGCGACCTATGACTCAATGTTGCATCGAGGGCTGGCCCACAAGGCGTTGGGTGAGGACGAGCTCGCCGTCAACTGTCTCTGTCTCGCGGCGCGTCTTAATCCAGATGATGAGATCGCGATCAGCGAAGTGCGTGCTCTCGTAGAGCGATTAGGCTTCAGCCCTAAGACGGACATAGACGCTATGCGTCGCCGGCTCGGCGAGCGGCTTTACACGTTGCCATCTGACACGACGCCCACGCCTGTGTCGGGACCCATGGTGTCGGTGATCGTCAGCGCTGAGAGCGAGTACCGGTCGCGTCGGCTCGAGTCCGTCCTGGCACAGACCTATCAGACCATGGAGATCCTGGTTCCACCAGGTACCCCGATCACCGACCCACGAATGGTGACTCTGCCACCTGAGGGAGCGATACACTCTGTCGGTCTCGCGCGCGCCCAGGGGGAGTTCATCGCTTGGTTGGACGGCGCAGATGTCTGG
>CALELH010000084.1 GCA_937902595.1 uncultured Myxococcales bacterium | reverse complement strand
TGTTGGTCTCCTGGGTGAGGTTCGCCCTGGCGAGCCGAAACCGTCAACTGAGAGTTCGAAAACGGCGGCCACCCCACGAAAATTCGGGGAAGTCCAACTGCTGATCACCCCTGATAATGCCACGGTGCGGCTCGGTAACTTCCCCTTACCTTGGAGCGCGAAGGCCCCGACAGTGCGTCTACCTGTGGGCCGGTATGTCCTCGACATCACCGTCGCTGGTAAATCCGTTAAGAAGTCGGTCACGGTGCGGGCTGGAGAGCTCACGACCGAGCGAGTTCACGTCCCTCAGGGTACACAGTGAAGTCTACGTACTCGATATTCACGATGGGCTTCATTCTGGTGGTCTTGTCCACTCAAGGTGCGCTGAGTCAGCCTCAACCCCAGTCATTCAAGCTTATGCAGGGTGGCGTTCAGGTGACGACTCCGTCTTGGGGCCCGCATTGCCCGGAGCGTCCTCCAAACCGACGGGATCGTGCGGGCCTTGTCTATCGACTCCAGGACAATCATTTCGTAGCGAGCGGCCGGTCCCCAAAGATCGATGAATCCGGTGTCTGTAGAGCGGCGACCGGGCTTCCGGCCATCAAGGAGACGCGCACAGAGACAGGCTATCGCTGCCGGTCACCAAAAGGGATCGGTACACGGGCCACAGGGACCGTCAGTAGAGAGACCAACGAAGACGGCCGGGTGGTGATTCGACACCGCTTCGAATATGACTGGCGACTTCACGGCTCCCACTGTCAGGTACGTTCTAAAGGTAAGTGGACCCTGACACCGGACGCTCCCAAAGCGCCAATGCAGGTAGAGAGCGAAGGCTGCTCACGACCGGGAGCCGCCGTAAAGCTGCGGCCGATCACCGCCGCGACAACCCGCTCTACCCCGACAGGGACGAGCCGACTGAAGGTGCAGCCCCTCGACAAGAACGGATGTCCCACAAAGGCGAAGCTCAGGTGGAAGACCAGCCATGGAAAGATAGACCGCTCGGGTCGACTCACTCTGAAGAAGGTAAAGACCGGAAAGACTGTCTTGGTCACGGCGTCCACAGGGCGGCTAAGGCAGGTGTTTCGTGTGCTCATCGAAGAGCGAGACACGTTGGCTGATTTGGCGCCCCTGCACCAGGCATATAACCCGGAACTTCAGATGCAATCTGAAGACCAAGCGCAGACCGTTAGAGTGACCATAAAAGCTACGGTGGACTCCGAGGACAGCGCGACCTCGACCTTGCCGCTTACCCTAGCCTCCTTACTCGCCCTGATCAGCGGAGTTATCTGCATCATCATCGGGCTTCGGCTCAAGCGAAGAACGACTCAGGAGCAGACCGATGACCTCGTCTGACACACCACTTAGAGTCGCCATCATCCTGATTGGAAACGAGCTCCTCTCAGGGAAGATCCAGGACGAAAACGGACATTACGCGACGCGCCGCCTACGGGCCCTTGGGGCCAGCGTGACCCGTGTGTCGATCATCCCTGATGTGCAGGCGGACATCGTGGATGAGGTACAACGGTGCCTCCGCAGCAATGACGTCGTCATCACAAGCGGGGGCGTGGGTCCAACTCACGACGACATTACCCTAGAGTGCATCGCGGAAGCTCTCGGGGTCGATTGCTATCTTGAACCGCAGTTAGAAGCCCTCATCAATCGATACTTTGGCGATAGGGTCACGCCAGCGCACATGCGAATGGCGACCATTCCACGTGGTAGCGCCCTCCTCGAGGCCGGTGAAAACACATGGCCGATAGTCCACACAGAGTCGGTGTATGTTCTGCCCGGTGTGCCGGAGATCTTTCGTGCGAAGTTCGAAGCCTTAGCCGAGAGACTGCGCCGGGGTCAGTGGTATCTTAGGTCCATCTACCTGAACGTAGATGAAGGGGCCATCGCTGCGCTGCTCCTGGAGCTTGAGCGAGATCATGGCGTCAGCATTGGTAGCTACCCTAAATGGCGAGGAACGGACTACCGCGTCCGAGTCACAGTCGAAGCTCGTTCACCCGACCAGGTCAACGCGGCCATCGCCGAGGCGGCGCAGCAGCTAGACCCCACCGTCATCGTTCGCGTGGACGATCCTTTGGGCACGACTGACTAGCGGCTACTGCTGAAGAAGTCGTCTCGATCGCGTAAGAGTACGTTGAAAGTTGTCAGCGTTCCGTGGCTCCGACGTAGATAGCTGGTGAGCGTATCTCGCTCCTCCTTGCTCAGCTGAATCATCGCCTCAATGGTCGCTTCAAGGGACAAGAGTTCATCTCGCATCACGACCATCCGATTAAAGAAATTCTCCACCGGCTCTGAGACCCCGGTATCAGCATATTCCACGCGACCGCCGCGCCATCGATCGCCTAAATGGGGCGGAGATAAGATCAGCCCGTTCCAAGCGACGTCTCGGGCGAGGTCCGTCAGCAGAACATCTGCCTCATCGCCCGAGCTACCCGGCCGATACCACCCTGAGAAGAAATCAAGAACCGCTGCCTGGCATCGAGTCAGCCTGGCCTGTAGTTCAAGGCGTAGGCTCAGCCCGAACTTATCATTCGAGTTCACCTTCTGCTCCATGACCCTCAGGTTGTCGCGTAACATGAAGGCCTTGTTCGCGAACTGCTCGAAGGGCAAGTCTTTGCTCTTCAATGATGAATCCGCTGGAACCAACACGAAGTCGCCCTCAATCCTGGTAGGTAAGGCCTCTGACGGTACGACAGCGCGTTCGCGGAGATGTTTGGCCAGGGCCTGCTTCAGCTCCAAGGGTGACATCGTCCCAAGGAGCTCAGCTAAGGCACCCGAAGAAACATTAAACCGTACAGGGTCCGCCGCCACTCGGCTGCCTGCCTGTCGCCTAGATGACGCCGAGGGAGATGGTAGATGAGTGTCACCGGGACGAGAGAAAGAAGAGCATGAGCTATTGTTCTCGCGAAACACGCCCATCAGCTTCTCAAGTTTGCAACGACCGATGTCGTAGTCGCTTCGGCTCTCTGTCACTCTGAAGAATCGACAATCTCCACAAGTCTGCTGCATCGAGAACCGGCTCCTTATGCCTGAGGCATATAATCTCTACAGACCCAGCGTGACCGCTGACGGACTTAACTGCAAGAAACGAATGATTAGCCTGTGATGAAGGGCGATAACCAAGGCGGTTTTGCTTGCCGTATCTTCCGAAAATTGTGATGACTGCACTCACTTAAGAGTGAGGAAAAATCTCATGGATGAACGTCAGTCAATCATCGAATTAGCCTATAATGACCGCAGCCGCCTGTCGGAGGCTGCCGACGCGGTTAAGAGCGTTATCGCAGACCTAGATGTTGGCGCTCTGAGAGTGGCTACACAGACGGGCGACGATTGGGTTGTAAACACTTGGGTAAAACAAGCGATCCTCCTCTACTTCGGCATCGCTGAGATGGCTGTCCTCGAGGCTGGTCCATTCGAATATTATGACAAGATCCCGCCGAAGACAGGGCTCAAGGAGCAGGGTATTCGCGTCGTCCCTCCCGGCACAGCGCGTTACGGTAGCTACCTAGAGCCTGGCGCGATCCTGATGCCTGGCTATGTAAACATCGGAGCACATGTAGGACGTGGGACCATGGTCGACACCTGGGCCACTGTTGGTTCATGTGCCCAAATTGGACGGGACGTCCATCTCGCGGGCGGTGTGGGTATCGGAGGTGTTCTAGAGCCAGCAGGAGCAACTCCCGTCATCATCGAGGATGGCGCGTTCATCGGGTCTCGCTGCATCGTTGTTGAGGGCGTTAGAGTAGGCCGAGAGGCCGTCTTGGGAGCCAACGTCGTGCTCACGGCCAGCACCCCCATCATCGACGTGACGGGTCCGGAGGAGCGGGTCATCAAGGGCGCCGTCCCTCCCCGCTCCGTCGTAGTGCCAGGTGTACGACCAAAGACCTTCGCCGCGGGGGTCTATCATCTGCCATGCGCGCTCATCATCGGCCAAAGAAAAGAGAGCACAGACCGTAAGACCTCGCTCAATGATGCTCTGAGAGAGTTCTCTGTCTCTGCGTAGTCTCCGCGAACACGCGGATCAATCTTTGGTAATGATTCACCTCCAGGGTACACTGCGCGAGAATTCCCGATCACAGGAGACACCGTGTCGGAGCAAACACCACCCGTAGATGATCTCTTCGGCGACGATGACCCTCAACTTGTGGAGCCAGAGACACCTCTAGGAAAGCCGCAGAGGCAGTTCCCTACAGCGCTGGGAGTTGCGCTGGGCGCCATCATCGCTCTAGCCCTTTTTTGGTATGCATCCAGCGTCCAGCACGACCGATACTTCTTGATCGTAGAGGGAGACTCCGTCCACGTTGAGCGGGGCTACTTCTTCCCCTTCGGGAGCGGCGCGTTCTCTGAGAGTCGTGCCTACGAGCCCTTCCAGCTCTCCGTTGGAGTCAAGGCGAAGAAGACAGGCTCTATGTCTGTAAAGGACCTCGATAAGGAGCTTCTCAGAATCTACATGGAGATCTCGAAGAAGGAGATCACAGATCTCGCCGTCGGTCGTCCTGACGTCGCCGAAGACATGCTCTGGCGCGCACAGAAGCTACGCTCAACGAGCGTTATGGATGACCGGCGTCTCCTAAAGCTGCTGGGAGACGTAGCGTTCCGGCGTGGCCTGAAAGAGGTGAAGGGTATCCAGTCTAGATTTGACCAAGCCCTCGAGCAGTTTACGCTCGCAGCCATGCGTGGCGGTGAGTCCTATAAAGGGGCCGACAAATGGGTCACATCCATCACGAGCCTTCGCCGAGAGTTTCGACGCCTCGCTGTCGAGAGCGGACTGGACCCTGATCAAATCCTAGAGGAGCGCGTAGCGCCCAAGGTCGCCCCACCCCCCAAAGGTGACGAGACCAAAGCAGAGCCCCCCACGCCCCCTCCAGCCGATGAAGAGGCCGCGGCAGACGCTGGGGCCGAAGGCAAGTAGACGACGCAAAGGCTAATCGCCGGAGTCCCCTTCACAATTAAGAAAGTCGCAGACCTCCATGGGCACACGCATGTCCACCAGCTCATTGCATGGTTCGGCAAGGAAGACCTCCCTACCGTAGCGAGAGGTCCCGCGCGCGATGGCGTTCCCATCCACATCAAGGCCGCGGATCGTAAGCGTGACCTCGCCTAGGGGTAGGGTCTCCCGAATCTCGGTCTGAAAGCCTTCGCATAAGCTGAAGTGAGTCTCATCGAATAGATCGGCGACGACTACCCGAATCTCCACCTGATGAACGCCGTTCCCCTGGCAATCCAGGAGGTTTTCGAAATTCCACTGCACCCTCAGGTCTCTCTGGCGGCGCAATAGAGGGACGTTCTCCAATCGAAGGACGCGCCCCTCGGGGACCTGGACATCTCTGCGACCCTGATGAGTGATACACCCATCGGCGTCCAACCCGTCTAGCACAAACGTGTAGTCGCCAGGTGCGACAGCGTCGATCTGTAGCGCGGTCGCCATGCAGTCGATGTCTTCCTGAATGATCGGATCGGCGTCTTCATAGTCATAGAGGGAAACACGCGTACGCTCTACGGACGCCTCAGCGCATGTCAACGCACCTAGCTTCCAGGTCACATACACCGCGCCGTTGGCCGCATCTTCTCCACAGGACACACTCAGCGCAGCAAAGACGAATAGAATGGCTAATCGAGTTTTCACTTCTGCAGGGTACGCGGGCAGAGAGAGTGGCACAAGAAACGCAACGTGACCCTGCTGCACCTCGTAGAGATCGCGGTACTTGGTGTCAGGGACTAATCACGTAGTCGACAGTGTCAGGATCTGGCACTGTGCTGAGCAACTGCACCTCTGGGAGCGTGAATGATGTCGAACAAACTCTTCGCAAATAGGCCCTGCCTTATCGGCATGGTGCACCTGGGCGCGCTGCCAGGCGCGCCTCACTTCGCAGGGGACCTCGCGTCAGTAGTCTCAAGGGCGCGCGAGGACGCTAAGGCCTTAGTCGACGCGGGTTTCGATGCTGTCATGTTGGAGAACTACCATGACACCCCCTTCTTCGCGGGTTCGGTGCCTCCCATAACGGTCTCCGCCATGACCCGCTGCGCGCTGGCCGTGCGCGACGCCATTGGCGCACTTCCGCTCGGTGTGAACGTTCTACGAAACGACGGCCTCGCCGCCCTATCCATCGCAGAGACCGTCGGTGCACAGTTCATTCGCGTGAACGTCCTCACGGGCGCAGCCGTGACAGACCAAGGGATCATCGAGGCCGACGCCGCGACCTTGCTTCGCGCGCGCGCTGCTTTAGGCTCTGATGTGATGATCTTCGCCGATGTAGGGGTCAAGCACGCCAAGGCGCTTGGAGACGACCAATTGGGGCCCGTCGCCCAAGACACCGTTTTACGTGCTCACGCTGATGGCATCATCATCTCAGGTATCGCGACCGGCGCTCCAACCAGCGACGACGATCTCCGCGTCGCACGCACAGCTGTACCTGGCACCCCTATCCTCGTGGGCAGCGGAGTGTCGCCAGATAGGCTCCCCTCTGCCCCATGCGACGGGATG
>CALELH010000083.1 GCA_937902595.1 uncultured Myxococcales bacterium | reverse complement strand
CAGAATCGGTCAAAGCGCCCTCCCCGGACGATTACGCGTTGCGGGCAGAGTACACCAAATCTACGAACCCGATAGGCACAATCACGTGTCGATCTCTACTGAGCGGAGTCGTCTAACTCCGTCTCCGAGGCCCCGAGACTTCGATGAACGCTCGGGGTCCACAGAAACGAGACCGAGAGATAGATCCCAGGGAAAACCAGGCTACTCCAGAACAAGGGCGCCGGTATGTCGGGATAATGCCAGATCATGGCGATCCCCTGTAGAGTCCAGACCACGCTCCCCCAAATGAAGAACGGCCGCCAGCGAGGGGCCTTCGTGGGGTACACAAAGTAAACCGGCAGCACGCTCAGGGCGGCCAGAGAGCACAGCGCGACAGTCGTAATGAGGTGGGGAGTGTCTCCTGCCTCCGGACCATAGTTTCTGTGCAAGATGTCAGCGAAGAAGACGAACATATTCCAGTAGGAGGGAAAGCCTCGAAAATAGCCGAGTTCCGTCTCCTTGGCCCCCGTATGCACAAAGGCGAAGGCGCTGGTGATTAGAACAAGCGCCCCGAAGACCCACGCAGGCTGGAGCAGCCAACCCGCATGCCATAGAAAAACGACGGGGACAAAAGTCCAGTTGAGGTAATCGACGATGTTGTCCAGCAGCGCGCCATCAACAGATGGGACAGCTTCCTTGACCCTAAAGCGTCTGGCCAAAGGGCCATCGGTCGCGTCGACTACGATGGCGACGATCATCCAGATATACGCGTCCACATACCTCCGCTCCAAGATCGCGAGCAGCGTAAGCAGGCCCCACACGACACCAGTCGCGGTGTATAGATGAACTCCCCAAGCGAGCGCTCGGGATGGCGCGGACGTCTCGCTGCTCAACGCGTGAAGATCTCCTTAGCGATGATCAGGCGTTGGATCTGACTTGTGCCCTCGTAGATCTGAAAGATCTTGGAGTCCCGTAACAGCTTCTCAACGGGATACTCTGTGTTGAATCCATTTCCACCGAAGACCTGGACCGCGTCGCTCGCCACTCGGTGGGCCGTGTCCGCTGCGAAACACTTCGCCATTGAGGCCAACTTCGTGTTCCTAATACCCTGATCGATCGTCCAAGCCGACTGCCAGACGAGGAGCCGAGCGGCCTCGATGTCTTTTGCCATGTCGGCGATCATGAAGCTGACCGCCTGGTGAGCATACAAGGGCTTACCCATGCTCACTCTCTCCCGGGCATACTCGCGTGCGTGCTCAAACGCGGCCCGCGCCAAACCGACGGCCCCAGAGGCGACGAGCGGACGAGTGATGTCAAAGGCCTTCATCGCGATGGTGAAGCCTTCTCCCTCTTCGCCGAGACGGTTCTCAACGGGCACGCAGACATCCTCGAGCTTCACCGCCCGTGTGTCACTGGCTCGCTGGCCCATATTCCACTCTTTTCGTCCACAGGAGAGCCCCTCGGAGTCAGCGTCGACGATGAAACCTGTCATCCCCTTGTGCGCCTTGTCGGGATCCGTCTTTGCGAGGACAAAGAACCAGTTCGCCTTGCTCGCGTTCGTGATCCACATCTTCTCGCCATTGAGGACATAGTGATCGCCCTTGCGCACAGCCGTCGTACCAATGCTCGCGACGTCGCTGCCCGCGTTGGGTTCGGTCACACCATAGGCCGCGAAGAGGAACTCCTCGGTCATGCGCCCCAAATATTTTGCCTTCTGCGCGTCATTCCCCGCCACGATGACCGGCGCCTCGGCGAGCGTGTTCGCTTCAATGGCCGTGGAGATCCCGGTGCAGCCCCAGGCGGTCTCTTCTCCAACGAGTACCCCATCCAGCACCCCAAGGCCCAAGCCGCCACAGGATTCAGGGATATGGGTGTTCATTAAGCCAACCTCCCACGCCTTGCGTAAGACCGCCTCAGGGAACTCCCCTGTCTCATCATGATGAGCCGTCACTGGGCGTATCTCATTGCGAGCGAAGTCTTGGGCTAGCTCTTTGAATTGTCGTTGTTCCTGGGAGAGATTGAAGTCCATTGTACATCCTGTTTTATTCGGTCAGCCAGCGGCAGTGTATCCGCCACCTCTGCTACCGACAATCTTGATCGATCATCTTCTCAAGTCTCAGCCATCTTCGGGCACACACACCCGAACAAAGCTGCCCTCATCATTAGGTCGCGGGAGACAACGCTCAGCGCCACGGCACTGTGGGTCACGACAGCATGGCTCTCGGCAGACGCGTTCGACGCACTGTCCCGTAGAGCAGTCCTCATCCCGCGCACACTGAGCGCCGGATTCGGCTGGACCAACTGGGGCAGGAACGCAGGCCGAGACGATGTTTCCCCCAAGGCTGACGACCTGCCCACACAGGGTCTGGCCGAGACACTCTCCATTGGTGCAACAGAGGTCAGCACACTGTCCGGGGAATCCGCCTACGCCACCCGGGACGGGCACGCAGAGCCCGCTGATACAATCGAGTTCACTCGAGCATCCCTGCCCCGTCTGACCAAACCCGATGAGGTTCGCTCCGCAGATCGCCCGGCTCCCATCACCTACCAGCCGAACTTGGCACAATCGCCCACCACAATCCGCGTCCGTGCAACAGACCCCGACACATCGATCCTCTCCCAGGTCGCAGAGACCACTCTGGCAGGCGCGCCCACCCGGACCACAGCCCTGACCCGTCGCAGCGTCGAAGCTATAGCCAGCCGGATAGATGCGGCTGGGGAGGCACACCCCAACTCCAAAGGTGTAACGGCACCCAAAGCCGAGGGGACAGTCAAACTCCGAACAACATGGGCGGGCGCAGACAGCATGATTCGCCCCCTGTATGGAGACGTCTATGCACAGGCGACTTTGGCATTCAGCTGCCGCATCACAATCGCTCCCCAGCTCACCATCGCCGGCGATTTCCATGCACACACCCTCGTCTTGGTCACACCTCTGACCGTCTGGGCAGCCATCCATCCTACAGTCATCGTCAGGGACGCAGCTTCGTCCCGTCGCCGGGCAATTGAACCCTTCTGGGCAAGCTTCGACCTGACAGTCTTCAGGGAGTCGGACACATCGAGCGTCCGTCACGCGGCAGCCAAATCCTGCCGGGCAGGGCGACCCCAGGCAGCTCTGTGGGAGCGCTTGACAACGCGCGGGATCTCCATCGCAGTAGGTCCCTTCAGGACAGGAGCCAGGGGAGCATTCTGCGTCTTCGGCGACACATCGGCCACGTTCACACCTCCGACCATCACCACACTCAAGATCATCGGTGCACTGCGGCTCGACCGTGACGTCTACGCGCCTCCCTCCGTCCTGAGCTGGCTGTAGCGCCCTACATTGACCGCTGACACATCGCTCAGAGAGGCAATCTCGATCCT
>CALELH010000082.1 GCA_937902595.1 uncultured Myxococcales bacterium | reverse complement strand
GCGGCCACGATGAAGAGATCTATCGCGAACCGCGCGAAGGCGTCAGCGAACACGTAGGGCGTCACCTTAGCCGAGACGACCGTCGGCTTGACGCTTAGACTGTATTCAACGCCAGCCTCAAAAGAGGCGCCGACCTCAACAGATACAGGGATGAACGCAATAAAGAAGGTGATCTTATGACTCACCTCTTTGTCGACCGATTTCCGGTCATTCCATTCCTGAGTCCCGCTCTTCTTGTCGCGCTTAACGTCCAGGACATCGATCCCGAGGACCGTAGCGATGAGAGACGCCTTCGTCGTCTTCTTTACCGTGTCACCACGAAACTTAACCTCCGTATTCAGAAGGCTAAACTTCTCTCCGATCACATGAGCCGAAGCATAGGCTCGGCCCTCTAGGTGAACGTGCTTTGCGCTCGCGTCGACTTCGCAGTCATACCCAACCGCCACCGCTGCGGTGTCCTTGTCTCCATAGGAGTATTCCTCGTCGGCCTTATATTCATAACGCTTAATTGGCTTTATCTTCTTGGCACCACGGGCGCCGGACTTCTTCTTGGCTCCTGCCCTAAACTTTTTCTTTCCTACCGCCTTGTATGGAGTCGCGATGGTCGTCATGAAGCGGAGGCGACTCTTAGATTTCTTGGCACCGCGCGACCCATCCTTATTGAAGGCAGGCTTCTCAGGAAATTTGAGTGGTCTGATTTTCCCACCCTTGAACTTCCCACGCTGCTTCTTCAGCAGCGTCTTCTGATTCGAAGAAACGCTGGTGCTCACCTTGATCTTCTTGGACGAGCCAGGCGCATCTAAGAGTGAATACCCCTTCTTATTCGCGTCCTTCTCGAGCTTATTGAGCTCAGCTAGATAGGCCTCTGAGCTTATCGATTTAGTGACCTCCTTACGCTTACTCGACCCTCGCGCCCCTTTATTTGGAGGTGCGCTCGATGCCCAAGCCGACTTCTTGAGAGTGATCTTCTTTCCAGATTCAAGCCGCTTCATTAGAGCGTTGAGCTCCTTCTGACTACCGCGTGCCCCCTTCTTCTTGAGCGCTTTCTTGGCGGCTGCCTTGAAGGACTTCAGGGTAATCTTCTTGAACTTTTTCTTCTTGCGAGCCTTGCCTCGAGCCCCCTTCTTCGTGATGGGAATCACCAGAGATCTCTTCAGTTTCTTAGCCTTGAGACCTTTACGGTTTGGGTTTTGATCGGCTTGCTTAAGCAAGCTTCGTGATTTTGGCCAGACGATTTGTCCTTGGGCGATAGACGAAGATATGAAGACAAAACCTAGAACCAGAGCGCCACGACCGACCACTCCCGATAAAAATCGATTCATCTAAATGATCCTAAAAACTGACTGAAAGATATAGGAGTCGGAAACCCGCATTCCGCCTCGCTAATGGTCAAAATTATTCATGCAGACGAGAGAGTCAACTAACAATTATCGGCAGAAGAGCGACATCGCCTAGAAAGATAAGAGAGTTTGTCCGCCCGCTGAGGATCGGCTCCAATCTAGCTCTATCAGGTCTAAATCAACCAAAAGTAAACTTGGACAAAGAGTGGGCGTGTGTTCATCAGCCGCGCCGTCAAATTCGCTGCGCTCAAAGCTTTCTCTGTTTATTTCGCAAGCATATTGACGGTAACTTTTGTTCAGATCATCACTTCATGGGGGGAGACATGATGGCAATGATGTACCGGAGGTGCCTGTTTGTCTTGGGCTGCCTGATCGTAGTTGGGTGTGTCGAAGACACCACTGATTCGAACACGGAGACGACGGACGCGGCGCCGCCGCCGATGGTCGACACTGGGGGCGGCCGTGGCTGCGAAGGCTCCGGCCCTCCCATCGAACCAGAGACCCTCTCAAACGGCGTGGTGGGCATAGAGTACAGCCAAGACCTAGAGGTGATCGGCGGAAGCCAGGAGGGGGTCGCTTGGTCGATCGCGTCCGGCGCGCTCCCGGACGGGCTGACCCTAGACACCATGACCGGCACTATCACGGGGACACCCACCGTCGCCGGAGAGTTTAGCTTCGCTATAGACGCCACGGTTCCAACCACAGGCCAATGCGTGATTCAACCCGGATACGCTGACCTCACCATCACCATCGCTGCCGCGGGACAAACCGGAGAGTGGTCCTGTGTTCAAAGGAACAATCAGGGCTCCATGTTCGCCTGTTCTGATTATCCCGACGCGGATGAGGAGACGGCGAACGCCCACTGCGAGACCCGCATGACGGAGAGCGGTGTTCTGACGTCCGAGCTCATGGAAGGCGGGTGCCCCCTTGAGAACCAACAGTCTCGCTGCACCTATGACTATATGGGCACCACGGTGATCTGGATTATGTATAGCGAAGAGGGCTCGGAGATCCACGTCCGCTGGGAGAGTAGCTGCGCTCACCTCGACGGGGAGTACGAGCGTCTATAAGAGTAATCAGGCTAGGCAGACCCAGTGATAGCCGCGCTGATGATCAGGCCAAGCACGCAGGCCAACCCCATCGCCCACACGATGGTTCTGAGCGTGCTCTTGTCAGAGATATAGAGATATAAATAGACGACGCGAGCGAGGATGTAACCAACAGCCAATGCGTCGACAATGCCCTGATCGCTGTTCGCTATGTGAGCGATGATCACAGCGGCTGCGAAAGCAGGAAAGCTCTCGAACTGGTTTGCTTCGGCGAAGGCTGCTCTCCGCTCGGCTCCTTCCAGCTGCTCCTTGTATAAGCGCGGGGCCTTATTCTCCCTGCGCGGCATATTCTTCTTCGCATACAGAGTCGCGACGTAGGGCAATAAGATCGCAACGAAGACACACCAGAAGGCGACGGTCATGAGACTAATCCTATGTCAGGTCCAACATCCATAATTGACGTCCTCGTCCTCCTGCGCTCGTTCTCAGAGCGATGCGCAACCTCTGTTCTCACAGCTCGGCTGCCTTAATCTGCGCCTTCATCCCCTTGGCCGCCATGGTGAAACCACCGTCGCCACCATCGAGGAAGTGGACATGATCGGTGTCAAAGTCATTCACTATGCAAGTCATCAAAGCGCTCTGACTCGTCTGTGTTCCATAGAAAATGGAACCATTCTGGTAGAGAGCCTCAAAGCCTTCTATCAAAGTCTCACACTCTCTCTCAGAGACATCGATTACAAATCTGAGAGTGTCGTCGAAGCGAAGATGATCCGTTTGCTCAGCCATGACACGTTGATAATGACGGCCATCATACCCACCCAACTTGAGCCCGAGAGCTGTAAACAGCCGCCCTAATTGGACGTTCCGAAAGATGATCAGCTGGGACCAAAACCGACGCCACCATGGTCCATGCGGGTCTTGTAAAGCGATCTCCTTACGGTAGTCAGACCAGCGACCGCTCAATGCCTTGTCCGGGTTGCTGACCGGGTTTCGATCCCTCGGGTCACCGACGACTGAATAGAGCAGCTCAATGGACTGCTCATATGGCGCCATGACCCCACTCTCTTGGGCCTGAATGAGGCCTGTTAAGATCGTCCCATGACGAGACTTTATGGGTCTCCATCGGCATGAATAACCAGTCGTATCGGCGTCAGCCGTCTCAAGGGATTGGTCCGTGAGTTCAACTCGAAATGCCTCACCTTCTGCTGGGTCCTTGACCAGATGATCCGCCAACTGGACACCACCGCCCGCGAACAGAGCGACGGACTTACTTGAGGACAAGACAAAGCGACCGACGAGGACATCAGCACCACGCGCACGCAGTGTATCGACGGAGACCATGCCTGTTCTGAGGTCTAGTCCAAAATCCCTTTGGGTGATCTGCTGAAGGCCAAGCATCGCTGAAGCCATCGAGTCCCTGCTCGTAGAGGGCATAAGCAGCGTGGCCCCATCGCCGCCAAATACGTACGGGAGATCCATCCCATCAAGGGCGTGCAACGCTGCCGTAATGCAACACACACCGACGGCGTTCACGTCTTTGTAGCGATCCTCTTCGATGGCCTTGGTTGAACCGATGACATCAAAGATGGCGACGAGCCAGTCGCCCGGAGCTGGATGATATCGACTGAGATCATGACTGCCTTCGAACTGCTCGATGGCGGCTATAGACTTAAAGAAATCGTTGGGCTCCATGGATCGCTCAGACAGCTTCGATTAACACGTCGTCACAACGTCGCAGAGATCGAGTGAATCTGTCTACCAACTCAATTTCGGAGGGCCTGTGGAACACCGAACCCAGACATACAGGTGACGATTGAAATCTATTGAACGTCTCTAGCTAGCCGGAAGCCGCGATTGTCGATAACGCTGGTGGCTAAGCTCCTCTGACGATGAGCAGCGCGAACACCGTTCACAGCGCCGCGCCAGGCACCTCCTCGGCTGACTCGGTGCATGGCTCGAGGGAGATTAACTCGAGGGCTGCCATCCACTGGAGCGTCGATATATGAAGGGTGCCAGTCATCTTCTAACCACTCAAACACGTTGCCGGCCATGTCACAGAGACCATGTTCTGTGCTGCCGCCGGGATAACGACAGACGGGGGTGGTGTCGCCGATACATCCATCAAAGTTCAGATGATTGGAGAAGCACTCAGGGAGCTCATCACCCCAAGGATAGACAATGTCCTGCCCACCATTTCTCGCGGCGTAGTCCCACTCCGCTTCGGTGGGCAGTCGCGCAGCGACAAAATCGGCGAATGTCTTGGCCTGACTCCAGTCTACACAGACGACAGGATGATCCTCTCTGTCGCCAGGTGATTGATCGAAACGACAACTAGGCCGTGTGCAGACACCGGCCTCTACGCAGACTCGATACTGGCCGACCGTAACCTCTGTCTGAGCCATCTCGAAGGTCGGGACATGAATCTCGTGAATCGGCTGCTCTCTCGGTGATACGTGACTTCCAATAGCAGCCCGACCACCCTCGATCCTTAGGAAACGAATCAGATCGTCGCGCACGCCGCCTGGTCCAGCTCCCCGGTTACCATGACCACGCTGGTCTTGGTCACAGCCATCACCAAGACAGCTGGAGATCCGGTTCAAGATCATGCGCTGCATTAGGCTCACAGAGCTGCTCTCGAAGTCGCGCTGATTGTCCTGCCAATCAGCCTCCACAAACCAGACTCTCCCTGCTCCTCGGTCGCGATACGCCAGAGAGACTGTGTCGTCACTCCATCCACCCAAGGACGTAATCCCTGGAAAATGAGACAGGTCATGGCCACAGCCCGAGAGACCCGAGAGATCAGGTATGTCTGCGTTCGCGTTCCAGAAGCCCTGGTCGGTTGCAGAACGAACGACCGGGTTGACGTTATCTCCGCAGTCCCCCTCAAAACCACCCTGCTCGACCTCTGCCTCGAAGGCTAGATTGTAGACCTCATCAGAGACGCTGTACTCAGTGACTACGACGCCACCATTGTCCAAATAATCCCGTAATTGTGGGCCATCTATTTGCTCTGCGCCGGTGCGAGTGACGATGAGGGCTTGGGTATCAGCATCGGGCTCACATCCCGCTACGTATTGCAGATGTATAGCCTCGTGGACGAAGACGTTGACGTCTCTTTGAGAGACACCGCACTGCATCAGCACATCGCGAACCTCAGGCTGGCCAATGAGAATACAGTCAGCAGAACAGCCATCTCCGTTTGCGTTGTTTCCGTCGTCGCACACCTCATGATGCGTGACCACGCCGTCGCCACAGATCGGCCCTCCGTCCTCAGGTCTGCAGTTCGCTGAGCACCCGTCGCCGTTCAGGTTGTTATCGTCGTCACAGATCTCGCCCACATCCACAGCGCCGTCCCCACAGAATGAGCCGACTCCGTCGGTAAGGATCATGTGACCCATGAGCTCTTCGGACGCCTGATTGAAGGGATACTCTCTGTCCTGCCAATCGGACTCGACCAACCATAGGCGGCCACGTCCGAGATCTCGATAAGCGAGTGACACCGACGACTCATCCCATCCTCCGAGAGGCGATATGCCCGGAAAATGTGAGAGATCAAACCCGCAGCCTGTGTCTTGACCCGAAGCCGGGACGTGTTCATTGGCCAGCCAAAAGGGGTCCTCTAGGTTGAGCCGGATAGCCGGATTGATGGAGTCGATGCAAGCGCCCATCATCGCGCCACGAGGGATGTGAATGTCGAAGGCCATATTGAAGACAGCTGCAGACGTGCTGAACTCGGTGATCACGACGCCGCCCTGCTCCAGATAGGTGCGTAATCGACCCGAATCGAGATGGGCGAAGCCGCTGCGTGTAACGAGTAAAGCTTGGGTGTTTAGCCCCGGCTCACAGCTCTCAACGACCTGCAATTGAGCCCCCTCCGGGACAAACTCACTCACATCCCGTGCGCTGCTGCCGCAGCGCATCAATACGTCGCGAACGACCCGCTCTGAGCAATCCGCTGAGCATCCATCATGATGGTCATTATTACCGTCGTCACAGACCTCCTGACCCTCAATAACACCGTCACCACAGACCGGGCCGATCGGCTCTCTTATGCAATCAGCAGCACACCCGTCGCCAGCTCTATCGTTGCCATCATCACACTCTTCACCCTGGTCTAAGTGTCCATCACCACAGACCGGATCTGCGGCAACCCCGCAGACATCACGAAGGCATCTCTCTCCTTCTGGACAGTCCAAGTCATCATCACAGACCGTGCCATCATCGTCGCTGGCGTCTTGAGGAGAGCCTCCTGAGTCTTGGAGACCTGAATCATCACTACTAGCATCTCTAGGATCCATGACCCCGGCATCTACAGCAGGTTCTTCTTCCATGAAATGAGCGCCTGAATCGACGGCCTCGGCGACACCCTGGTCAGGCAAGCGATCCTCCGGTTGACTCTCTTCATCTGCCTGTCCCTGAGACCCAGTTCCACCACCCTGAACGAAGTCGGTTGAACCAGTGTCTGGCG
>CALELH010000081.1 GCA_937902595.1 uncultured Myxococcales bacterium | reverse complement strand
GGCGGCCTGGATTGAGTTTGACTGGGCTTCGGTGAGGCCGTCGGTGTTGAAGATTACTTCCGCCTCAAGGACCCCCGGCTCACAGCCGGTGAGTGGGGCCCGAAAGAAGTCGACGTCACCATCGGTGCCGAAGGTCCCCTCGAGTTCGACCCACTCCGTCCACTCGTCGCCGCAGTCAAGGGCTGGAATGGCGGTGGAGTCTTCAGGCTCGTCATTGGGCTCGTTCTGATCGAGGTCCTGTTCAAGCCTTATGTTGACGCTGTATGGCGTATCAAGGTCGGTGTCTTGAAGGTTGTTGTCCGTTACGCGAATGAAGTAGGTGCCGACCTCTTCGAGGGCGAGGGTCTCAAGTAACTGAGTGTCCACCCGAGAAGACGCCCCACTCGACACGGAGAGGATGGTCTGACCTGCGGGGCTGATGACTTCAACCCGCGGCTGAAAATCAGCGATCTCCATCTCAAGCTGCAGCGTGAGGATATAGCGGGCGTCGACCTCGAATCGGTACCAGTCTTCATCCCCAGCGCACGCGATCAGGCCATTCTTCGGACTGTTAGGAGCGAGCCCCGTCGCTGTAGCTGAGGTGTTGTTGGGCTCAAGGGCGTCAGGCTCAGCGCCGGTCGTGACGATCAGCTCGTAATCGTTGCGTAGGTCTTGATGAGCATCGGTGGCGTCCCGCACCACGAGGATGTGCTCTCCAGGGGTGACGCAGTGTCGCCCTTGTGCAACGCCAGCTCTTGAGTTGCCCTGGGCTACAGGAGTCCCGTCGGGGGTGACGATGGCGTAGGTCGGAATCACGGCCGAGAATTCGCCTGCCATTTGCAACTGCACGTCGACTCTGCTGTCGGTTCCGGTATTGAATCGAAACCAGTCCTGGTCTTGTACCGGACAGATCCGTCCGGTCAGAGTCTGCCCAGCCGAGAGAGAGGTAGCCGTCGCGAGCCCAATGGATTCGTCGAAATCGCAGGAGATCCCCGGAGGCAGCGCATCGACAGTCGCGTCCGGCGCCAGGCTCTGTTCCGCAGTCTTCGAGCAGGACACCAAGGCGATGCAGCCGACCAGAGCTAAAGATAGGCTGACGTATCGGGGAATGTGGTGTTCGCTACGCAATGTGCTTAGCCCTCTGGCGCTCGCCGGCTTCAGCGTGTCTCGCAATGGACAGCTGGGTCGAAGGTTTCGGACGGAACAAAGTCTTCATCTGCCAGGCGCACTCGCCCGATGGGGGTCTTACGGTCGCCCTCTACCGCGTAGCTGCCCTCGACGCAGGCGATTCGCCAGCCCGCATAGGTCTCCGGCTCGTCAAAAGACTGCTCACCGGCAAAGATCATCACGCGGTTCTTCCCTTGGCCCAGATTGTTCCGGGTTGAGGCCTGAAGTGTTGGTAGAAGGGTGATGCCCGAGATATCGAAGCGGTAGCACGACTGGTCATCCCGAACTCCGAGCTCCTCGATCAGATAGTTATAGGCGACCTTACTCCTCACGTTCGCGTCGTCGCAAAGGGGGTTGCCCCCAGTGCGCAGTTCGACGCCATTTGGGGTCAGGTCCCAATCAAGATCTCCAATATAGTCGGCCGAGACGGTGTCCGTTCTAAACCGGTATTCAACGGGATCAGGGATGCCGTCGATGTCCGTGTCTACGGAGTTCTGGCTCGTTCCGAGAAAGATCTCCTCGCAGTCTCGAAGCCCGTCGCCATCCTTGTCTGAATATATGCAGCGACCGTCGGCGTCCTTCTCGCAGTCACAGAATCCGTCACCGTCCTCGTCGGTACAGCCATCGGGCATCGCGTCAGCCCGCTCGGGGCTAAAACAGCCGGCGTCTGTCGGATCAAGGGGATCCAGGCCCGAGATGGCGAGGCCCCACTCTACGCGGTCTCTCAGGCCATCTCCATCCGTGTCCGGATCCAGCGGGTCGGTCCCGATGCGTCCTTCGATAAGATCTGCCAAACCGTCCGCGTCACTGTCGATGAGCGGATCGACGCAATCAATCTGGCCGTTGGCGTCCACATCCTTATAGGCCTCATTGTCTAACCAAGGGATGCCCCGCTTGGGGATCTGTGACTTGTCTCGAACCATCTGAGTATTGAATGCCACGAGGGATGCGAGCGTGAAGAGTCGCTTTATCGCTGACAAGTCAATATGCAAGAAGTCCAGAGTCTCTCCGCTCGCGAAGCTGCGGAAGGTGCCTTCGCCGGCCTCGGCCATTCGCTGAAGTAATGCCTTGGCGGGCGCGTCTGCGAGGCTCCCGGTGTCGCTCGACATATATGCCGTGTGTAGGGTTAGCTCGCGAACCCCGAACACCTTCGCGAGGTCCTTCATTCGCCGAATTGAGGAGCTGATGGAGTCGTTCTGGCGGTTGCGGCCAGAGGCCCCACCGTCATCAGGCAGCCCGTCGGATAGGAAGATCACCGCAAACCGGCTTCGAGCACGCTGCTCCTCATCCGTCCTTAGCATCTCGGTGCGGATCTCAAAGTAGGCCTCGTCCAGCGCGTTGAGGTAGTTTGTGGTCCGCTCCGTCTCCTGGAGGGCGAGGGTCGCAGCCTCGAGCTGCTCCACATCATTGGTGAAGTAGGAGACAGGCAGCTCGTTGTCCCCGAAGACCGTCGTTCTAGAGCGGGCGTTCGCAGAGAACAGCATGATCCCGATCTTGGCGAACGGGCTCTCATCCAAGAGCCTGGTCCAAGTCGCTCTCACGGCGGCGACCCTGCTGCTCTCGCCAGTCTCCTCATCTGGAGGATCGGTGACCTCCATAGAGTCGGAGGTGTCCACGATGAACAGGACACGGAGGGGGAAGGCAAGCTCCCCCGGGCTCCTAGTACAGAACTCGCCCTCGATGTCGATCTTGTCGTCCCTTGGGGGTGGTGGGTCCGGCGGTACTTGCTCGAGCTTCGCCCGGCTGCAGCCAGTGAGCAGGAGTGTCAGTATGAGTAGCCGCAACATTATGGAGTCGTTCCTCCGTCGGGCTGCTCAGCTGAGTCCGGAGTCATGCCGGCGACGAAGGCACATGTTTGGCACTTTTCAGCCATGATTTGGGCGAGCTCACGGACCCTGTCGATCTCCCAGGCGCGGATACAGTGCGTATCCGGGTCGAAGATCTCTATGGGGACGAAGATGTCCGATGGTTCGTCGGGGAGCGCCAGCTCTAGGTCGCGCTGGTAGTAACGCCGGATAAGGTCGATGAGTTCATCATGGTGAAAGAGTACGCGGCCGACCTGCGTGCGGATGGGGAGGCACTGCTCGACGACATCCTCTAGATCAGGTCGAATGAGGTCATCTCGACCTAAGCAGCGTCTAATGGAGGCGAGGCTCTCGACGAGATCATTGCGTATGGCACCCAGTCCCGCCTGACTGAGATCAACGACACCTGAGGTTGGGCGCTTTACGCCCTCGCCAGGGTACTTTACCTCCACGCAGCCTTGTCGAATCACCGACTGTGACCCCGAGAGCCCGAGGGGCTCGCCAAAGACGTGCATCAGGAGGCGATTGCGTCCCCGGTCTCGGCTCTGATCCGTAACCACGAGCTCGAGGTTGGAGACGTCAAAGTCGTAGCATCTCCGGTCCTCGATGGAGCCATTCTCGATATTTACGATGGGGAGTTCGCCTTGATCCTCGAGGGTGTAGCGCACCCTCTGCTGCTGGAAGCGGTCTCCATCCACAATGAGCGGGTTGGTGTTGCCCTGGATCTCATTGCGATTGATGATCCCGTCAAAGTCCGGATCTCGATCGGCGTCAGGCTCCGAGGGGTCGAGTCCGCGTCGCAGCTCGACCCCGTCTAGGATTCTGTCGCCATCGGTGTCGGGATCACGTTCGTTAAGGCCGAGGTAGGCCTCTTCGCAATCACCGATGCCGTCGCCGTCGGTGTCCGAGGGGTCTTCACAACGGAGCGCGGGGATGTCCGGGTCGAGTGGATCAAAGCCATTACTCTGGTAGCGGGCCTCGAAGAGGTCGCTATAGCCATCGTTGTCATCAGAGTCGGGGTTGTCGCTCCGGGTCCCTACAAGGAACTCCTCAGCGTCAGAGAGCCCGTCGGCGTCGCTGTCAGGAATCAAGCCTTCGGTGGTTGAGATCGCGTTTTCATTATACGCGACGAACGCTGTCGCGTGATACGGCGTCCTTAAGGACGTGAAGTCAAAGTCCAAGAAGCTCGTGTCGTTGTCATGGATGTTTACGTCGCGAAATGCGCCCCCTCCAACCCGGGCCATCTCGGAGAGTAGCTCGCGGGCGATTGGCGCCGAATAGCCAAAAGTGGCCGCCGCGTCGTCGCCGCATCGAGGGTTCGCGGCGATGACCTCTTCCGGCGAGGTGATGAAGACGGTGTGCAGCACTATCTCGCCAACAGAATAGAGGAGTTCGAGTGTTCGCAGCTCCTCCACCCGCTGCAGGATCTGTCTTGGCTGATTGTACTCTGGGCATCGACCGCCCCTGTCGACATAGGTGCCGTCACTGATGGGGAGGTCGGTATTACAGAATGGGTAGAGGTTGTCAGGGCGGAGGCTGTTGTCGTCGATGTCGGCGCAGTCGGGATCGTTGGCGTCCACCAGGCCGTCCCCGTCGCTGTCAACTCCATCGGTACAACGCTCTTCGTCATCCTCGCATCCGCCGCGGCATCGAGGTTCCGGCATGCCATCGCTCACGAAGACGACAACATAGCGAGTGCGCGCGCGCTGAGCAGGGCCGGAGTCGATCATGTCCTGCTCAAGCATCTGTAGGGTGGACGCCAGGGATCCTTGATAATCCGTCGCAGGGCCGAGACCTTGCGCGGGGTCTAAGTAGGGCTCAATCTCGTCCTGATTGCGGGTAAACTGTTGTTTTCGTGACCAGGAGGAGAACCCGATAAACCCGAAGAAGGCGTTCGGTAACGGATAGAGGTCATCGATGACCTGGTTGACCGCCCCAAACCGGTTGTTATTGGAGTCTGTGCACTGGAGAGAGGCGGACTGATCAAGCACGAACAGCAGCTTGACGGGAAATGGAGAGATGTCTGCAGGCTCTGTGCAGACGCGCCCTGAGATGCGGATTAAGTTATCGGTCACTGGCGGGGTAGCTGGAGGTAGAGGCTCTAACCCAGCGTCAGTACACGCCATCAGAAACAGCGCGATGAGTAAACGGTGAGCCATCATTCCCCAGCCAGCAACAGATAAACGTTGTCGCGAAGGCGGCTTTAAATATCGGCCTTACGCGCGGCGTCGTCGGACGCCGAGTAAGCCTAGACCAGCAAAGAGCAGCAAAGCAATATCCGAATGACTTCCTGTGGAAGCGACACAGCCGCCGGCCTCGCTCTTCGTGGCGCCCTCTGCACGCAAGCG
>CALELH010000080.1 GCA_937902595.1 uncultured Myxococcales bacterium | reverse complement strand
TCATACGAGGGGAGAGTGGCACCGGTAAAGAGGTCATCGCTCGATCTATTCATAAAGGCTCAAACCGCGAGACGGGACCCTTTATCAGCGTAAACTGCGGAGCGCTCCCTGAGAACTTGGTTGAGAGTGAGCTCTTTGGACACATCAGGGGTGCCTTTACCGGCGCAGTCCAGGACAGACGCGGTCGTTTCGAGCTCGCGAACGGCGGGACGCTCTTTCTTGATGAAATTGGTGATCTACCACCGCCGATGCAGGTCAAGCTGCTGCGCGTCCTTCAGGAAGGCGAGATCTATCGGGTCGGAGAAGAGAAGGCCCGGCGGGTCGACGTGCGCGTCATCGCCGCTACGCACACTGACCTGGAGACGATGATCGAAGAGGGGAGATTTCGCGAGGACCTCTTTTACCGACTCAACGTCTTTCCCTTGTACGTCCCTCCCCTCAGAGAGCGACAGACGGACATTACGCTGCTGGCCGACCACTTCGTTGAGAAGCACGCCAAGCTACAGGGACGCGAGGTGGCTCGAGTGAGCACGCCAGCCATCCATCTAATGTGCAGCTATCACTGGCCTGGAAACGTTCGTGAACTAGAGAACTGCATCGAGCGTGCGGTCTTGCTCGCGTCCAAAGGGGTCATTCGTGACCATCATTTGCCGCCGACTCTTCAGACCGGGGCTTCATCGGGCACGAGCGCGTCTGGGTCCTTAGACGAGATGTTGATGGCCTTCGAACGTGAACTCTTGTTTGAGGCCATGAAGAACGCTCAAGGAAACATGGCGGCCGCGGCGAGAGAGATGCAGACGACTCCTAGAATCCTTTCCTATCGTCTCAGAAAGCACGGGCTGCATGAATCGCTCGCCTTGAGACGGCGAATGATGTGAAGAGGACGCAGCAGCTAGCGCTGGGTCTCTTTAATGGGGCCATCATCTTGCTGGCGGCTCACCCTACCTGTCACTTCGTGTTTGATTGCGGTTGCTCCGCGGTGTGGAATGGCGGCGTGACCACTTGCCAGTTGATGCCCGGAGACGTCAGCGTCGCTGCGGTTTGTCCCTTATGCGCGACCCACGGCCTGGTCCTCTTGCTGATGTTCCTTACGGTGTGGCTTTCGGGGCTCGCCGCTGCTCTGTGTGTCTATTCGGCTGGCCGTCTTTGGCTCAGCGTGTCAGTGGGGGTGACGTTGAGCTTAGCTCTGCTGCTGACCTGCGTGTGGGGCGCTGGTCTCTACCATGGTTTTCCAGAGGCGACGCGCGTAGGCTCTCTGGAGCGGTCTGTGTGTTCTGGGGGAGATGTTGACTGAGGAGCGAGCCAAGGAGACAGGGGCGAAGCTGAAGTGGGTGATTCTGGGCATCGCGATGGCTGTCGGCGGATATGTCGTCTGGCGTTATCCCGTCCTCGATCATCTTCTTGAGCTTGTTGCCTGGTTGAGCGGGCAGGGGACCGTCGGGATGCTTCTCTTCGGTACGGCTTACTTCGTCGCCGGGATGATCATGCTCCCAATGTTTCCCATCGGCGTCCTCGCCGGAATGGCGTATGGGATCTCTCTCGGGCTCTTAATCCTGATGCCTGGCGCGGTCCTCGGCGCGACCCTGGGCGGATGGTTAGGGTCGACCATCTTACGTGAGCGGGTCTTGGGCTTCGTAGAGACTAGGCCGGCATGGCGAGCGGTCTGTGACGCGTTATCCGACAAAGGGTTTCGGGCGGTGCTGCTCAACCGCCTCGCGCCGGTCTTACCCTTTGGAGTCCAGAATTATCTGCTCGGCGCGGTTGGTGTACGTCCAATGGCGCATTGTCTAGGCACCCTGATCGGGATGTTGCCTGCGCTCCTGGTCGCGCTCTATCTTGGCTCCCTGGTCACTTCTTTGGCGGAGGCGCGTGCCCAGATGAGTGAAGGCGCGCTGACCGGACCCAGAATGTATCTATTGCTCGCAGGCGCCGTCGCCGTCACAACCCTAGCGGTGTGGCTCGGTCGAGTGGCGCGTCGCGCGCTGAACACTGCAGACACCTAGCGGGGCTCAAGATGAGCCCAGCGTCTGCGGCCGCTTGGCGTCTACGGCCGCTTATCAGCTGTGCTGGCTCAGCGCGCCGTCACCTGGCTTACATTGAGCCCGGGACCTATGACACTATTGTGGCGCTAACAGATTGACGTTTGAAGACGTCTAGGGAGTATGTACGCGATGAGTTCTCAGCGAGTCTTAGTGCTCTGTTTCTTGGCTTTGGGTTTCGTGTCTTGGGGCTGTGAGGCCTCCGAGGATTCCGATGAGGACGCGACGTTGAGCGCGGTAGATTCCGGAGCGTCTGACGCAGAGGCGGAGCCTGAAATAGACGCCCAGGCCCAAGAAGCAGATGGTTCAGCGGTCATAGAGGACGCAGAGGCGTCTGAAGCTGACGCTGCACCAGGAAACATTCCCGAGGAATTGGATGGTGGGTTGGACCTGCAGCCCGACGCGTCAGGAACCGAGATGGCTCGGGGCTTCATCTGTGATCCTGCCGCTGAGCCAGGTAGCTTTCACTCCATGAGCGCTGACCTTTATCCCACAGGCGAGGCTCGCTCCATGTGCGAGTATCGCGACCGGGTTCTGCTGATCGCCAACACGGCAGCGCTGTGCGGCTTTACGCCCCAATATGAGCAGATGCAGGCCCTGAATCGCCAGTATGAACGTGAGGGCCTCACGGTGCTGGGCTTCCTAACGAATGACTTCAATAATCAAGGAGGTAGCGATCAGGAGGTTGAGATGTGCAATGACCAATTCCGGATCACTTTTCCTCAATTCAATCACCTTGGGGTCACGAGTCGCTCGCGTGATGGCCAGCATCCTCTCTTCGCTTGGTTGACATCACAGCCTGGTTTTGAAGGAGAGATCCCGTGGAACTTCAGCAAATTCTTAGTGAACCACGAAGGTCGCCTGCTCGGACGCTGGGACCACTTTACGTCGCCGAGTGATCCGGCGATCGTCCAGGCGATCAGCGAGGCCTTAAATGCGCTGCCTTTGGAGCCTAGGCGTGACTGATCGAGAGTCCTCAACGTCGGTGCGCGGCCAGCACCGCTTGATGAAGTTGGTTCGTCAAGAGGCCAAGCGCATCGCTCGACAGTTTCCACCGGGGGCTGTGGAGCTTGAGGACCTTATCAGTCACGGCACGATCGCGATGCTTGAGGCTGAGCGACGATTTGATCATGGCCAGGGCAGTAGCATAGAGGCCTATGCGCGGATCAGGATTCGCGGCGGGATTATCGACGGCATTCGTGGCGGATTAGGGACATTCGGGAGACGGGCCTATCGTGAGTTTAAGGCTAAACTAGCCTCAGAGCGACGGCAGCGAGACTCGGCCGAAGAGGCGTTCGGTGGACGGAGTGGGGCCGCCTTGGACGTCAGCTACACTGAGGTCGCTGATTACGCAAAAACCCTCCTTGAGACTCATCCCTGTATGCCGGTGATCGATAGTCCTGAGGACACTTTAAGCCAGGCCGAGGTGCTCGAGGCCCTTCGGGCAGCCATCGCGTCGCTCAACACGGGCGAAGTTCGCGTCGTTCGAGCGATCTATGACTTCAGTCTAAATGACAACTCTGGGGCAAAGCTGGCCCGTCGGATGGGTTTGAATCGCTCTCAAATATGTCGAAAACATCAGAAGATCCTCAAGAAACTCAGGCGAAAGATTCGCTTGGTGCGCTCAGCGACCTTGTCAGGTTCGTAAGATGAAGACGCCACCCAGTCTCTGCCATCGACCTTTAGGGTGGGTGCTCCTAGCGTCTCTTACGCTGGGCAGCTTGATATCCGCGGTAGCCCAGGCAAAGCAACGAGATCAGTTAGTGTCCGTTGAGTTAACGCGGGAGGCTGACGCACAAACAATTGAGCTGTTGTGGGCCATCCGGGACGGGATAAGTAAGCAGCCGGCTCTGAAATATCAGGATCTACTCGTTCGTCTTGATACGGGATCGCAGCAGAGTCTCGCTGCGGCTTTACGGGACCTCAAGAAGGGCCAGCGCCAGTATGAGGACCTCAACATTCAGGCTGCGGTAAAGAGCCTCGAGCGTTCAACTATGGTGCTCTCTGGTTGGCCTCAGTATCGTCGCCATGCCTGTGATGGACTGTATCTTCTAAGCCGCGTGTACGCAGGACTCAAGCAACCCTTGAAGGTGAGCCAGGCGTTGGAGCGGCTCGTCCACCTCGATGACGAACATCATCTGATAAGCGACGCGCCTCCCTCGGCTAGAAAGCGGTTTGCGGCGGTTCGGCGACGCCTGGCGAAGCGAACGGAGCGGATCAAGCTCAGCGTCTCATCTGGC
>CALELH010000079.1 GCA_937902595.1 uncultured Myxococcales bacterium | reverse complement strand
TCTCCCACAGCGCGTCGAAGTCCACCACACACCACCAGGTCACGAGGGCGGCGTCCAGCGCGTCAGCCTCTGACAAGAGGCGGTCCACGTAGCGACGCTGAAACTCCGGCGTACTCTGCGTGGAGATGCTCCACATATCGATGTTGAGGTCCTGGGCTGGCCAGGCCGTCTCGGCGACCAACACTGGCCGATTGGGGATGAGGTCTCGGATCTGACTGAGCCATCGCTCGGGTAGATTGTCTGGGTCGCCGGCGTTGGGATGCCCGTAGAACATATATCCGTAGGTGCTCGCTGCTGCGTAGTCCGTGCAGGCCTGCACCGCGGGGAGCGCAACTGACAGCGCTCTGGCCTCATCGGAGTCCGGGTGCTTAAGGGCGACGGAGAAGAAGGCTCTTAGCTCCGGGTGCCGGGCTCTAAGGCCCGCATACAGCCGACACAGCAGCGCCGCTCCGTCTTCCCACGAGTCGGGCGCCAAGTGGGCGACGTCGCTGAACTCGATGGCGAAGTTCAGCCAGTCTGGAGCGAGCTGCTCAATGATGAAATCCAGCCAATTCCCATAGGCCTCTTCCACGAGAGGATCAGCGAAGCTCAGCCCTGCGAACCGACCCGCGCGAGGGGCGGCCTCCCAATCCGTAGCCAAGCTCGACCTCGTGAGATCGAGGAGCCCAATGGAGATAAAACGCTGGCGCCCCGCAGGAAACTCAGCGCTCAACTCCGAGAGCTTAGTCATCACGGGCTGGGGATATGGCCCGCCCGCCGCCGCCGCCTCCCAGGGGACGCCATTGTCCAACCAGATGGCGTAGAGGTCACCATGCTGTTCCACCAGCTCACGTGTTCTCTGAACGGCCTCGATGGTCGCGGCATAGGGCCAGCTGGTCATGCCCATGTGAAATGGCCGGGATGGGGTCTCCGGGCCCACGTCTGCCCCCCCGTCGGAGCGACCTAAGTCAAGCCCTCCCACCCCTGCGTCGGGGTCCCTATCGAGGCCCTGGTCCGGAACGGTGCCGCCGTAATCGGGGTCAACGCCGCTGTCAGAGCCTAGGCCCAGAGCACCTGCAGCGTCGGCTGAAGGCTTCGACTCCGATGAGCTACTCGGGGCACAGCCAAAGAGGGTCGTACAGATACACAGTGCGGTGAGGTATCCAAAATGTGACATCGGCTCTCTCCACTCCCAAAGCAGCAGCACACCAGTGAACGACCAGACTCAGTCCAATAAATAAAGGTTCAGGATGATCTAAGCTTAGCAATGCTCGACCCCATGATCGGTCTTGAGGGTCTCTTTAAGATGGCGTGTCTCCGAGAGGACTGACTGCCTCGGGGGTACACGAACCGAGTCTAGAGGTACCGACCGACCTTCTCCTCACGATAGCGGATGATCGTGTCCCCAATCTCCTCCAGACTCATCTGCTCGCCTCTTGCCAGACATCAAGGCTCATCTGAGTCGAGCTCCGTAAAGAACCATCCTCCTCTGATCTTTGCACTGGAGCCTCACTATCCGTCATAGCTCTACCTATACACCAAAGCGGAGTTGATAAACGCTGCTCATCATCTACAGAGCCTAAATGAGCGCACATCGTCAGCCTGTACTCCCCGGTGACGAATACCAGGCTCGTCGGCCAGTAGACGCTCTACGAGGCTTCGCGGTAGTCTCCCAGGGAGTGTCCGCACCGGACACGGCATGGCGGAGTGATTTCGATCTTCCCTACGCTCATCTGGCCAACCGTCGAGCATCGGTTAGCCCACTGTTGATATACTGTTATCATTAAAGCTTGCGCCCATTGCTATCTAATGATAGCCGCTCTGATAGAGAGCGTGTCCAGTACCTCGGCGGTCACCAGACAACCGGGGCCGAGATTCTATACAGCGTATATTACGGTGACGACTTCGCTGACAGCCGCCGAGCTGATCAGGGTCGCCGGCGAGGAGAACTTAAGATGACCGATACAGAGACAGTAGTAGCGAGCGGGGAAGGACGAGTCGACCGTTTGGGCGCGTTCGCGAGCACGGCGTGCGCTATCCACTGCGCGCTGTGTGCATTTATCCCGGCTACATTTGCAGCGCTGGGCCTTGATTTCCTCCTCGGTCACGAGGCGGAGTGGGCCTTAACCTTGTTCGCTGTAGGCCTGGGCATAGGCGCGCTGGTCATGGGATGGCGCCGTCACGGAAACGCGTTGGTGCTCATCACGCTCAGCGTGGGGATTGCGGCGCTGCTCGCTGCCAGAACCCTCGAAGGCGGTCACCATGACGAACATCATGAAGACGCAGCCCACGCCACGGCAGGAGACGAAGGACACAAGAAAGCCACGGAGTCCCACTCAGCGGGAGCCGATGAACACGACTCAGAGGAAGAGCATGAGGGCGAAGGCCATCTAGCCGCAGAACTCATCGGCATCGGCGGAGGCGTCGTGTTGATGCTGGGTCATGTGTTCAACCTGGGCGCGATGAGATCAAGGCGCGAAGATGAGCTGGACGGTGAGTGCGCCTCGGATTGTTGAGCGGCATCAATGACACGCGACCTCGTTGTCATGGAGACCGCTCCACACAGAGGTGAGCACAAGACCAATAAACACGCGGCTCTCAGTGAGCCTACTAAACGACGCTCCTAGAACACGGACCATGCAGACCTTTCAGCGGATCCATACCGGTATCGATGAGCTCCGAATCAGGGCCACCGTCTCCCTGGTCTTCAGAGAGATTCTCTCGTCTCACTCACGAACTCTCCCCCTCTCTACAACCGAGCGACGCAAACGTCTTGGGCAGGCGCGTCGGCGTATAGGGTCAACGGCTGAATGACGATCTCAAACATACCTGCGGCGGTCGCTCCGATCCCCGTCACCCTGGTCACCGGGTTTCTCGGCGCTGGGAAGACGACCCTCCTTGAGCACATTCTCAAGGCGAATACAGGCCTGAGAATCGCGATTATTGAGAACGAGTTCGGTGACGTAGGGGTCGATGGGTCTATGATCACGGCGCCGCGAGACGTCATCTTTGAGCTGAACGATGGCTGCGTATGCTGCACGGTTCGGGACGATCTCCGCGAGGTCCTCGAAGAGATCATCACCAGGAGGAGCGAGTTCGATCATGTGCTGATCGAGACGACCGGACTGGCTGAACCTGGACCGGTGCTGCGACTCTTCGACCATCCAGCGATTCGAGAGTCGCTGACTTTCAATGGCGTGGTGACCGTGGTCGACGCCCATCACCTTGAGCAATCCCTCAGCGAGGTCACTGCCTGCGCGGAGCAGATCACCTACGCCGACCTCATCATTCTAAACAAAACCGACAACCTGGCGGCGTCCACGATTGAATCTAAAGAGGCGCACGTTCGGCAGATCAACCCTCTGGCGACGCTGCTGCGCGCCGAGCGAGCGCAGGTTGATGCCCGAACTATTCTTGAGCTAGACGGTCGTCGTTCAGGCTCAAATGTCCAGGCCGAGCACGCCCCCGGAGGGCACGACCACCATCACCATGATGAGACCATCCGGCCGGCCGTGGTTGAGACCCAAGGTAACGTCGACATCGACGCTGTTGATCTCTGGCTTGGCCACCTCGCGCGAAGCCGTGACCCATTGCTTCTCCGTATGAAGGGGGTGCTCGCTGTAGAAGGCTCCGAGCGCTCGTTCATCTTTAACGGAGTCCGAAGTAGCGTCGACGTGCACCCTGGCCGCCCATGGGGCTCAGAGCCCAGATATAGTCGCATCGTCTTCATCGGCAGAGGCCTCGACACACGCATGTTACAGGAACAGTTCGAGGCGTGTATTCAACGCTAGAGACACGGTACCCATAGGCTCATGACCGCCATCGCGTTGGCGACCAATGGCGAGAGAGACCGTCGCCGGCCCTGCCGGTTCCAATCAAGAGAGAGCCCACTCCAGCCAGAGGACGCCAAACTGGGCGAGCAAATCCCCGAATGGGATGGGGCCCGACTCTGCGAATACGCCGGTCGAGGCCACGAAAT
>CALELH010000078.1 GCA_937902595.1 uncultured Myxococcales bacterium | reverse complement strand
TGTAAGGCGTTCGCGAGGTTTCCCCACGCGACTCGATCCTTGGGATCAGCCTCCACGGTCTGAGTTAAGACCTCCGCAGCGGCGGCGATCTGTCCAAGCTGCTCTAGATTGTCGGCTTCGTCTGTTCGGTACTTGTGATGTCCGCCAGATGTCTGTGCCGCCTGGGCAAAGGCCATCGCAGCTTCCTGGAATTTTCGCTCTGACTTGAGGATGAGCGCGAGCTCTTGCCAGGCTTCTCCATGTGTGGGCAGAGCGTTGAGCGCTGACCGAAGGAGTTCTCTCGCGATTGGGCGATGCTCAGCTTTCCCATCGAGACGCCAGATTCGAGCGTGAGCAATACCGAGGCGCGCTTGTGTGAGGTCAGGCGTCTCTTTGGAGCCGAACGTCGCGAAGGCGTCGATCAGCTTGGTGTTTTGTTTCGTGCTCTTTGATTGAGTCTTCTCTGGTCGGACGCGGATGAAGTGATCGGTAAAGGACACATGGGGAATATCGCTCGTGTCCCCTCGCTTCATATGGCAGCTGGCGCACGCCTTACCCGAGCCCGCCCTGTGTTTATCACCGCAATCGTCCATCTTGTGACAATTGAGGCACGCGCCCTGTGTCTCCTTCACCTTGTCACGTCTGTGAGGGTCGTGACATTGGGTGCACGTGAGGGCGTTCCCGGATCTCTTGAAACACGCACTCAGAGAGAGACGATATCCGTGGCTCGTTATTGAAAACTCAGCGCCATCATCAGAGGCGTATGTATAGACGGACATATAGTCATTGAGCGGGGTTCGGGGATCGTATTCATCCCAAGTTTTTCCGGGTTTTAACACCCGCGCGACACCACTCAAATGGCACTGTTGGCAGATCTGAAGTTGCCGGTTAGGTGTCAGATGCTTGGGGTTGAGGATCGTTGGGTCTGGAGCTCCGCCCTTGGGCGTCACCCCCTCTGATCTCGCTTTAACATGGGCCGCTCCATCTCCGTGACAGCGGTTGCATGAGATCCCCTCCTCGAGATCAGTGAGGTAGCTGGCCGCTCTCTTCGGGTCGGCTGGAGTGAGGTTATTGTGGCAGAAGAGGCAGATGGGTTTCGCGGGCCGGTCAAAACGGAAGTGGTTCTCGATCTCGTATCCTGGGCTCATATCCCAAATTGCGCGCGCGCTGTACCAGGTCAGTGGAAGCTCGACGAGCTCGCCATCGACTTCACCCAGATAGGAGCGCGTGTGGTTTCCAGACCCGATGACATATTTGGCCTCCACCCGTCGAGAGTAGTCTGTACCGGGGAGGGTTTCCTCCTGCCACCAGCGACCTTTCTCATCGACGTACGCTCTATAGGTGAGCCCTGACTTTGGGTGATTGATCGTCGCTTTCTTAGGGTCGAAACTCTCGATTCGAGGTCGGTCGTTCGGGCGATAGAGTGAGTTTCCCATTCCCGTCTTCTGGAAGTTCTCAACGATACCGGGATGGCAATCAGCGCAGACCTCAGCGCCTTGCTCGACGACCTGCCCTGCATCTGAAGCGGGCGCAGGGTGGATGGTGTCTTGAGGACGCTGGCTTTTTTTCTGAGGGGTTAGGCGAGCTGAAGTGGTCCCTTCGTTTGCTGCTGGTCGCTCACTCTCTTTAGGGCTGGGTTTACCCGTACACCCATGGACATTGGGTAGCAGGACAATCAGCAGAATGATGTTCAGCCGGTACATAGATGGAGCCAGGAACTCGAAGTTAACGAACCATTATATACTACGCACTGAAGCCCTGACGCACTTTCTCTATTGTTCACCGAGGAGGTGTCTATTCTTAGGGGAGTAGATGACGGCGCCCTGCGCTCGCTTAAACATCAAACGCAGGCTGGGACCCAAAATCCCCTGGATCAAGTTCGCGCTCTTATTCCGGGGGGAGTAGCACGCGAAACTCCGCAGAAGGTACGATGTGGGCGGACACCGTGGGGAGACTTCAGCGAAGTATCCAGGGGACATCGCGACCCACCCTGCGATCGATTATAGTGGTTGCAATGACCCGCTACATTCAGTGTAGCAAATGCACCGGCTGCTCCTTCCTCATGCCGGCCTGAATGATGAGGTTTTTATTCTTTTTGTCCTTTGTATACCGTGGTTTACCTCGTTTTCTCTGCTCGAAGACTTCCGCGGTGAGCTTTCCTTGCAAATTCGACCGTGAAGCCCCACATTCACCTAATAAGTCCGGTTGATTGAGACCACTATGAGTGAGGCTATAAATGGAAACCTCCTTTGATCTTCTTAGGTTGGAGCTTGAACAATTCGTGACGGCGAGAGACTGGAAGCAGTTCCATACGCCCAAGAATATGGCGACGTGCATCGCTGTGGAGGCGGGGGAGCTCTTAGAGCACTACATCTGGACTCGAGATGGTGAAGGACCATTCCCCAAGGGGACCGAAGCGCCAGCGAAGTCAGCCGTCTCTGCTGAGGCTGCGGACATCTTCATGAGTCTTCTCAATTATTGCCGGGTGATGGACATCGACTTAATCGAGGTGACGCGCGAGAAGCTGAAGACTCTCCAGAGCAAATATCCGGTAGAGCTCTCAAGAGGCTCAGCCGAGAAATCACCAGGGGATCGTGACGCTTAGATGAGCGACTTATCGTCAGAGACCGTCCGGTCTGCCTCTAGGGAGGCCCGTCTTGTCGGAAGAGAGTGAACACGAAGGGCGTACGTCCTGCGATGAAGTCGCGACTCCATCACCGTTGACAGAGGGCTCCTTGGTTCGGCGGCTGGTCCAACTCGCGGTGCCTTTCCTGATTCCAAACCTCCTTTATTTAGCGGTGCTCGTGGCTGATCGGATGTGGATCGGTCAGGTGGGGACTGAAGCGATGGCGGGTCTTGGTGTGGCACACGCCGCGCTGATGATCTGCGTCACCATGATTATGGGTCCGGCCATCGGCACTCTCGGTCGAGTGGCCCGCGCCATTGGCGCCGGTAATAATGATCAAGCCCTCTCATTTTATGGCCAGGGTCTCCTTGTTGGGCTCGTTATAGGCGTGGTCTTTGCGGTCTTGGCTTTCCTGCTACCCGACCTCGTAATCGCCGTGATGAGCGACGCTGAAGCCGATGCCCAGATGCTTGCAGGCGCCCGTGACTACCTCGCGATTAGCATGTTTGCCCTGCTCTTCAATGGGCCTCTCTTCGTTTTGACCTTTGGAGTACAGGGCGCGGGTGATGGTCGCTCTGCCTTCTTGGTTGGGGCCATCGCTCCTATCGTGAACTTGATCTTGGACCCTATTCTAATTTTCGGAGCGAACCTTGGTCTCTCGGGGGCGGCGTATGCGACGCTCATCGCCTATGCCTGTGCTCTGCTCTTCGGGTGTCTCTTACTGAGCCAGAGGCGGCGGTCATTCAGATTAGAGTGGCCTCGCTTATGGCCTGTCTCAGACAAGACCTATGAGATTATCCGCGTGGGTCTACCTGGGACCCTCGAGCAGCTGGTGCGAACGTCGGCTCTCTTTCTGATGGTGATGATACTCGCCCGCTTCGGGGCGATGGTCTTATCTGCGTATACAGCGACCATCGTGATCACGATGACGCTGGTGCTGCCAGGACTCGCCTTTGGTCAGGCGACCGCCGCCTTGATGGGTCAGAACCTCGGAGCCGAGCGCCCAGTCCGCGCTTGGCGAACTGCGTGGACCAGCGTGTGGCTCTACTCGGGCGTCATGGTTGTTGCGGGTCTCGTTGTTTGGAGTTGGTCCGCAGAGTTGATCGGCCTCTTCGACAGTCACCCTTCAGTGATTCAGGAGGGTCAGCGTTTACTGCGCATTATGGTCCTCAGCTTCCCCGCCGTCGCCATCGCGCTGATTCTCAGCAAAGCCTTCGTTGGAGCATCCGTGACGCTCCCCCCAATGTTCGCCGCCGCGGCAGCTCACCTCGTATTCCAGATCCCATGTGCATGGTATCTAGGTGGACGGCTTGGAGCGGAGGGGGCTTACATGGCGATGTCGGCCGCATTCTACGTCCATGCTGCCCTGAATATGTTCCTATTTTGGCGGAAGTTTCGCGTCGCATAGGTCATGGCTCTCACAGACCAGCCCCACTTTATTTCTCGCTACTCTAAAAAATCACGCAACACCGTCCGTCAAATGCCGAACAGATCACAGTGACCACATGGGTTTGCTCATGGTGAGCGCGGTGAACGAAAAAAGCGTAAAGGAGAGGTTGATGGACACAGTGACTAAGAGAGAGACGCGGTTTGGAGGGCTCCTAGAGCGCTATCTAGCAACAAACGCCATACAGCCGGTACGGAGGGCCACCTGGTATCGGCTGTCGCCCTCGATTGACCGGGGGCCAGAGCATCCTGACGATGGTGTGATGCAGCAGAGACTCAGAGTGATGGGCGCTCTAGAGCGCAGGCGTGAAGCTTACGTATCGTGGCCGTCTGGTGCGAGCGTGGAAGGAGAAGACTAATTGTCTTCCTTCCACTCCGAGAGCCAGGCCATTTGAATGGCCTCTAGGACGCGCTCGCCGCAGCGCTCAGGGTCATCATCAAACTCTTCGATCTCCAAGATCCACTCACGGAGCTCAGTGAAGCGAATGCTCAAGGGCTCTTTCTCGGGAAACCGGTCATATAGAATCTCGCCGATGGCGTGTACGTCAGTCCATTTAAGGGCCATCTTTAATCACTCCTCTTTCTTAGCCGCGTCGTCGTCGACCCCGAGTTCATCGGCTAGATCTGTCACTCGGGTGTCTTTTAGACCTTCAGCCAGAGCACGCTCCATTCTACGATGAGCGAAGCCGCTGCTTACCCGATCCAGGAGATCAGTAAGATCCTGAATCTGTCTGTGGTCAGTCCCTGCATTCGCAGTGTTCAGATCATCAATCACCGAATGAATGACTGAGTTTTCTTCTTCGGTCAGTAGATCAGCGTCACTCGCCAGTGCTGTCCGAATCGCGCTCAGCGCTCGCTCTGACTCGACCTGCGCTGTTCGCAAGAAGCGGGCATTTACGTCTTCTTCGGCGAAGTCTAGCGACGCCTGCAGCATGCCCTCTACCTCAGCATCAGTGAGGCCGTGGGTTGGCTCTACGTTGACCGACTGCTCTACACCTGAGGTCAGATCCTTAGCGCCGACCTTCAGGATACCATCTGCGTCGATCTGAAATGTGACGCGCACCCGAGCCTGTCCTGCAGGCCCTGGAGGGATGCCGATGAGCTGAAACCGAGCGAGGCTACGACAATCTGCGACGAGCTCTCGTTCTCCTTGGACGACGTGAATGTCCATGGCCGTCTGGCCGTCTTGGTAGGTCGTGAACTCCTGTGAACGGCTCGCGGGGATTTGACTACAGCGGGGAATCACCTTCTCAGCGAGTCCGCCCATCGTCTCCAGCCCAACGGAAAGTGGGGTCACGTCCAGGAGAAGAACATCTCCACCATCGATCAACCTCAACTCCGAGTCGACGGAGAGGAGATCGGCCTGGCTCGCAGCTCCAAGAGCTACGACCTCATCGGGATCGATATCGCACAGAGGTTTTTTCTCGAAGAACTCGGCGACGTAGCGTTGTACGAACGGGGATCGTGTACTGCCACCGACAAGGACAACACCATCCAGCTGCTCAGGTCGAATGCCGGCGTCTCCTAGGGCGCGTCGGCATGGGGCCTGAACCCTCTCGAGGGTGGGCCGAATCAGGTGCTCATACTCGTCACGGCTCATCTGAACCACAAAGTCGTCTTGTCCTTCGCGATTCAAGCGTAGCTCCGCTTGAAAATTATCGGTGAGCTGCTTCTTCGCCGCCTCAGCTGCGACCACCGCAGCCCTCCGCTGAGATGCGTTCGCTTCTTCCAAGAGACCCGCCTGCTCAAGCAACCAAGTCGCCACGATCGTGTCGAAGTCATCGCCGCCCAGCTGAGTATCACCACCCGTAGACAGGACCTCGAAGACCCCGTCGACGAGATCCAAGATACTAATGTCGAAGGTTCCACCACCGAGATCGAAGACCGCGAAGCGGCCCTGTCGCTGCTTGTCGAGTCCATAGGCCAAGGCTGCTGCCGTGGGCTCGTTAACGAGCCGTAGGACCTCTAGACCGGCCAAACGACCGGCGTTACGTGTCGCTTGACGCTGCGCATCATCAAAATAGGCAGGGACGGTTATAACGGCCTTAGAGATCTCTCCTCCAAGCTGGTCGTTGGCTCGCGACTTCAAGCTCTTTAGAATTTCTGCGGAGACCTCAATGGGCGTCACCCGACGGTCCCCGACGACGATACGTAGCGCTGAGCCATCTTGCTCTAGGACATAGTTGTGCAGGCCCGAGCCCTCCGCCTCAGCCTTGGTACGTCCAATCAGTCTCTTGACCGAAAGTAATGTCTCCTCCGGGTACTGAGTGGCGTTTTCACGTGCGGTCTTTCCCACCACGATGTCGCCGCTTGAATGATAGTGAACCGCAGACGGCAGAATGGCGTCGCCGGCTTCGTCCAAGAGCGCGCGCGCGCGACCACCTTCGACAACGGCGACGAGGCTATTTGTGGTGCCCAGGTCGATCCCGATTGCTTTCATCGTCTCTCCGCCGGACAGCGTCCGGATCTTTCAAATTGCCTCAGCGAGGCTCTGCAGGTCTTCTAGAATTCGTTTCAAGTATCGTAGCTGAGCGGCTAATTGGGCCAGCTCGTCGACGTTGTCTGAGTTGTTATCGAGCCCTTCGCCGAGGCGAGCGAGAATGTCTTCATAGCGAAGCGCTACGTCTCGCTCGATCTGACCCCTCTCTACGTGAGTGTCTGAACCACGCAGCTCGTCGATCACCTCCCGTAGCTCCATCACCTCCATGAGGAACATAGGACTCAATGAGACTTGCTTATCCTCACTGCCCACCTCGCACCCGCGGAGGCGAAGCATATACTCTGCCCTGAGGCATGGGTCCCGCAGAACTCGGTATGCGTCATTGAGGGCGGTCGCGTGTTCAAGAGACAGTCGTCGCTCGGCGTCCGTCTTGCTGACAAAACGATCAGGATGAAAGCGCCTCTGTTCTTGGCGGTGACGAGTGACGAGGGTGTGCAGGTCTTGCTGAAAGCAACTCTCCACGCCGAGTCGATCAAAGTATGTTCGCCCTGGAGATGGTGGCTGAATCGTCTGGCACAACGGGCAGAATTCAGCTTCGCTCTCCAACGATGATTTGCAGCGCCAACAGGCCATGGTCACAATTCCGTAGAGTTAGCTGATTTCGTATAGCTCAGGTGATAAATCGCCGCAATCACCGACGCTCTTTAGTCGATGAGAGAGCCGCACTCTCTACATCCACAGCGGGAGATTGATAGAGGGAGATTCTGAGTCGTAGGGAATACGGATTTAGACGCTGAAGCTCTCACCACATCCGCAGGTTCTTCTGGCGTTTGGATTCGTGAACTTGAAACCTGAGCCCCCGAGACCATCAACAAAGTCAATCTCAGTACCCATCAGGTACAGATAACTCTTCGGATCGATAAACAGAGTCACGCCATGGGACTCCAACTCTCGATCGCCCTTATTCGCCTCTTCTGCGAACTCCAGGAAATAGGTGAAGCCGGAGCAGCCTCCGCCTCGCACACCAACCCGCAGGCCCTGAGTTTCATTTGGACGAGTCTCGATGAGCTCTACGACCTTGGTGGCTGCATTTTCACTTAAACCAATCATTCGTCGTTCTCCTCTAGTTGAGGCCCTTCTTATCTTTGTAGTCAGAGATCGCGGCACGAATTGCGTCCTCTGCGAGCACTGAGCAGTGAATCTTCACTGGGGGCAGCGCTAAGAAGTCCGCGATATCGCGATTCTTAATCTCAAGAGCCTCATCGATAGTCCGGCCCTTGACCCATTCGGTCACTAGGCTGGAGCTCGCGATAGCCGAGCCGCATCCGTATGTCTTGAATTGCGCGTCTTCGATACGTCCCGCATCATCGACACGAATTTGTAAGCGCATCACATCGCCACACGCGGGCGCACCAACTAGACCAGTACCGACGTTATCGTCGCTCTTGTCCATGCTCCCGACGTTGCGAGGGTTCTCGTAGTGATCAACTACTCGATCGCTGTATGCCATTTCTCTTCTCCGTGATTCAGTGGCCTGTCCACTCAATACTCTTTAAATCAATACCTTCTTGATGCATCTCCCACAATGGGGACATGGCTCGTAACTTCTCAACGGACCTGATGACGAGATCGGCGACGTAGTCGATCTCTTCTTCCGTGTTAAATCGACCGATGCCGAAGCGAATGCTCGAGTGAGCGTTCTCGTCTTCAAGCCCAAGGGCCCTGAGCACATAGCTCGGCTCAAGGCTAGCAGAGGTGCACGCTGATCCGCTAGAGACCGCCACGTCGCGAAGGGCCATGAGCAATGATTCACCCTCAACGAAGGTAAAGCTGATGTTCAGATTACCAGGAAGCCGCTCTGCCATGTCTCCGTTAATGAGGATCTCGGGGACACCAGCGCTTATCTTCTCGAGCAGACGATCACGTAAGGCGGTCGTATGCTTCATCTCGTCGGCAAGCTCGGCTTCGCAGATCTCTGCTGCCTTACCCATGCCTACAATCTGGTGAACAGGGAGCGTACCGGATCGCATACCACGCTCGTGTCCTCCACCGTGTAGAAGGGGAGCGATACGAACGCGTGGGCTCTTTCTTCGAACGTAGAGCGCCCCGATCCCTTTAGGGCCATACATCTTATGGGCAGAGATGGAGAGCATATCGATCCCCATCTCGTTGACGTCGATGGGCACCTTACCCGCAGTTTGGGCTGCGTCCGTGTGGAACAGCACTTTGTGGGCTTTACAGATCGCTCCAATCTCAGCGATGGGATTCAAGACGCCGATCTCATTGTTCCCGTGCATCAGGCTAACGAGGATGGTGTCCGGACGGATCGCCTTCTCTACCTCTGCAGCCTCCACAATACCCTTGTCGTTGACCGGGAGCCACGTGATCTCACAGCCCTGGCGCTCGAGCCAACGTGCTGTGTCAATGATCGCCTTGTGCTCGACGGCGCTTGTGATGATGTGCTTACCCTTGCTGCCGTAGAACTCCACGGCACCTTTAAGGGCCATGTTATCGCCTTCTGTCGCTCCGCTGGTGAAGACGATCTCTTTAGCGCTCGCGCCTATAAGAGACGCGATCTGCCCACGGGACATCTCGATCGCCTCTTCTGCGGCCCAGCCGAAGGAGTGATTCCGGCTCGCGGAGTTCCCGAAAAGCTCAGATAGGTACGGGACCATGGCCTCTACGACACGAGGATCGCATGCCGTCGTTGCACTGTTGTCCATGTAAATCGGTAGCTTCATTTCTTTTCTCAGGGCTCCAAATTCAAAATTCAGTGTTCAGTTGGCCATTCTCTAAATGGACAGTAAATGCCTAATGGGCGGTCAAACCGGATATCAAAGTTGGGACTGTTTCCTCTTTCTTAGCGCCCTGGACACAGGGCCCGCATGAGGTCTCAGCATCGCCCGAGGCGTGTGCACAGTCACAGCACCGCTCAAGATATCCGATACTACCCATCAACTCTTTCTCCAAGCCGCGGAGCTCTTCAAGACGCTCTCGGACAGCCGCTAGCTTCTCTCTATAGACAGAGCGAACGATGTCCATGGCCTCTCGAGGACTGGACCCGGCACCCCAGTCTTCTACGATCGCGCAGATCTCATTGAGTGAAAGACCGATACGCTGCAAACGATCGATGTAATCAAGCCGCTCAATGTTACCCTCATCGTACAATCGGTAGCCGCTCTGTGTCCGCTCCGCCGGCGCGAGTACACCAACCTCCTCATAAAGACGGAGGGCCCTCACCGTGCGGTTTGTTCGCCGGGCGAGTTCTCCAATCTTAATCAGTTTTTCTGCAGCAGACATGTCCGCTAGTCACTCCACCATAAAGCGCACGAAATCTAGGGACTCGCGTGCCTAATGTCAACAAGTCTAACCCTTACGTTAGCGTTAGGGTTTTCGGAGTCAAGGGAATAGCGTTTTTTGTTTTATGATTATGGGGATTTAGCACCCTGGAGGCGGATGTACTTTCTGTGCTGTTCTCCACCTGGAGTCTCATAGGAGACACCAAAGATGACTTCACCTTGGTCAGGAGCCTCAAGGGCGTTTTTGAAGACCTGCTCGTGATCCATGTTGAATGGCCCGAGCATTTTGAGGGTTGAGTTCGGCGGGACCTTAAGACTCGCGACGATGGACGGAGGGAGGACATCGGCGGCCATAATCCTACTGGGTGCGACGCCGGACGCCGGAAGTCCCCCATAATATCGGCGCACACTGTCCTTGAAGGAGTTGGTCGCCACGGCTGGAAACGGGTTCTCTTCCTCTGGCCGGACGTAGTTTGGCTCCGGATACTTATCGTAGTCGCGCTGCGGCTCACCGGGCAGGTATACTGGCCACGGTCGATTCACCTTTGCGCCCGCCGGGATGGCCTTCTTATGAGCGATGGCGGACTCACTCGATTTCATGAACTCTTCTCGCTCCCGCACAAGCTCCGCGTGTGGTCGGCGGGGAATCCGAGTCGAGTTCTTAGGCGACTTCTTAGGCACAGCCTTGGCCACTCTGTCCTTGGCGAGACGGCGTTGCGTCGGTTCGCTCGGTGAATTGGAGTCAGGCGCAGTCGGGGCACTATAGCGAGTGGTGGAGTCTCCACTATCGTTGCCAGGGTGGTCACTTGCGGGCTGCAATGCCCACACGACGGTTCCGATGGCGACTAAAAAGAGGGCGATCACCAGTTTTGGCATGTCATTCCCCATTGCTGATTATTCGAGACGCTCCAGTCTAACGGATTCGACGCGAGCGTCTACAAGTTCAATATAGCAGCCTTTTCATGGAAGCGGTTGAAGCAGGGATAGTCGATGGCGCCGTAGCGCTCATCTAAAACGATAGGCTCGCCCCGAAACCAGTGGGGTGCACCCAGAGTTGGGTTAGGTCTTCTTCATTCGCCTCTTGATCGCTGAGAAGTGCTGCGGTGATGAGGGCGAGGCTGACTCCATATAGACCGAGCGTGATGGCTCGCTTGGACTCAAACGTGGCCAAGGCATCGTCGCGCGCTTGTCCTGGGGCTTGCGACTCGATGCTCGCGGAGTCCTTGACGGCGAGCCCATGGAAGACGGCACCAGTGACAGCGCTCAAGCCGGCGCTACTCCAGAGCCACCACCCTAAATATTGTGGCCTGGTCTCGGTCTCTAACTGGATCTCGGTGGCCACCTTGGCGCTGGTCGCGGGAGGTTGAACCATTGGAGCCTTGGTCAGCGCGATCTGCACGCGCGTCGCCTTCGCTGCGACCACGACGGTGACTCGACGCTGGGTGATATAGCCAGGTTTACTCACCTCAAGTGTGTATTCTTGGGCCAAGACGTCACCGAAGTCTGCGGGGCAGCCCTCATGTTTCTTATCGAAGTCGACGAGCTGTATGTCGGCGTCCTTGGGCGCGCAATTGACCACGAGCCTACCGACATGCTTCGCGCGAAGAGATTTGATCGCTCCGTGCGCCCTCTTCTGTCGTCTCTCGGAGGGTTCGCCCGTCTCAAGGTATCTGCGGTAGGCGGCGAGCGCCTCGATTGGTCTCCCGATCTCTTGATAGCAGCGGGCGATGTTAAAGAGGACGAGGGGAAGAACTCCGGTTTCTTTGACGAGGGGCTCCGCTCTCTGAAGCGAATCTAGAGCGCCTTCGAAGTCCTTCTCTTTAAATAGGCTTGTGGCCAAGTTTAGGTAGGCCTGCGCCTTCACCGCTTTGGCCTTGTCCTGATCTGTATCTTGGGCGCGGGCCGCTGGCGACAGCAGGATGAGGCAAAAGAGGCCGGAGCAGAGATAGGCATAAGGAGACATGCCTAGAACTCTTCCATTGTCGCTTCCTTAGGTGAAGTCTTTTTCGGTGCTTTTGGCTTCACCACCTCAGAAGGCGCCCTCTTTGAGCGCTTTTTGGCGGGACGCACGGATGATTTTCTCTTCTTCGGTTGCACCGTAGATCTCACGGCTGGCGGCTGCGCATCGATAATGGGGCCAGCGTCCGGAGCTTGATTGGGTGGAGGCGATGCATCGGGAGCGAGCTTCGCTTCTTGAGTCGCTGCATCTTCCTTCACCGCCGCAGTGACTGCGTCTCTCACTGGGTCTGTATCGGGGCGAGCATCTGATTGAGTGACGGCCCCTGCGTCAGCGTTTGCCGTGCGTGGACTCTTTGAAGAGTCACCGAATAGGAACCACGCCACACCGCCGACGACCAGCAAGAGGAGAAGGACGATCAGCAGCGGCGCTTTGCTCGGTGACGGAGTGATCTCTTCATCGGGCATCACGACTTGGCTATCTCGAGACTCCAGCGCGAAGGCCGTGTCTGGTGCGAGGGACGCGAGCGCTTGAGAGTCGGAGTCATTCGCGCCGTTGGATCCACTCTCGGACAGAGGAGTTCTCGCGAATGGCGCTAAGGCGGCGGCCATCTCTCTAGCTGTCTGATATCTGTCCTCAGGCTTCTTTTGCAGGGCACGGAGCAGGACAGCCTTAAAGCTCTCCGGTGTGAGGAGCTGGGAGATGGGCTCTTCAGGGGGCTTTTGGACGTGGGCCTGTAGGATGGCAAAGGTCGTCTCACCCGTAAACGGCGGCTTCCCGGCGACCATCACATAGAGCAGCGTGCCCATCGCGTAGAGATCGGCACGAGCGTCTACGCCGACGGTTCTGGCTTGCTCCGGCGACATGTAGTGCGGTGTCCCCAAGACAAGACCCCGGCGGGTGCTCGCCTGAAGCGGGTCGTTTGCGTCGATCTCCAGCATCTTGGCGACCCCGAAGTCGAGCACTCGAGCTTCTTCGTAGCCCCAAGCACCCTTAGCCAGCATGATGTTCGCCGGCTTTAGATCGCGGTGGATTATACCCGCGGTGTGGGCGACGGAGAGACCTTCCAGGATGTGTACTGCGTATTGAGCTGCTCGATCGATGGGGAGCGCGCCTTCGTCCATGAGGATAGACTTAAGCGTTCGCCCCTCAACAAACTCGAAGACCATATAGAGGGTGCCATCTGGCTCCTCTCCATAATCGAAGAGGGTGACGATGTGCGGACTCTTTAGCCGCGCAGCGGAGCGCGCTTCGCGTAGGAATCGCGCGCGCAGCTCCTCTTCATCTTGACTACTCTTCTTAATCACCTTCAGCGCGACAACGCGGCCTACAGG
>CALELH010000077.1 GCA_937902595.1 uncultured Myxococcales bacterium | reverse complement strand
GAGACACAGGCGCGACAAGTGCGTGTGGCACCTAATTGGGCACCTAATTAGGCTAAAGTGTTGCGCAGAAAATTCGTGTGGCACCTAATTAGGTTGGCCTTGTGGGGCCGCGGCGACTTGAAGGTTAAGATTGTCGTTCCGAATAGTGACTGACCTATCGCCTTTTGCGACGGCACAGACGAGGACGAGAGAGGGCTGCAAGCTATCGCCGAGGCGGGAGGTACGGAATTGCCGACTCTCCAGTGAAAGGTCCTCAAAACCGGCCGGGAGATCTGGACTGTCGGAGAGCGACCCACAGATCAGACGGAAGCGGAATGGTAAGCCCTTCCATCAAGTTTCTTCTAGTACCAGCAGGGCGGAGGCAACGGCATCCATTTTGTTCGCCAGCTTCACGTCAAGCGCAGATAGTCCACCGACATCATGCGTACTCAGAGTCACCGTTACCTGGGAATACACATTGGACCACTCTGGATGGTGGTTCATCGACTCTGCAATCAGGGCGATCTGCGTCATAAACCCGAACGCGACGACGAAATCAGCGAACTTATAAGACTTTGTGATGGCATCACGGCCCTCTACAAGCGTCCATCCCACCAAAAACGACAAGGCGTCGTTACGCTCATCTTCCGTCAGTTTTTCTTCCATCTGCCAACCTCACTGTTTCACGCCCCAAAAACTGACTCTTCCCCCGCCTGGAGGTGAGTAATACTAAACGTCTGAGGGCAAGCATCTAGAATCATTATAGGTTGGGCTCCAAACAGGTGCCACAGGAACGTTGCGATAAGTGCCGGCGGCCAGTTGTGTGGGGGCAGCCAGATTGATTCTTACCGATGTCCTTGTCTGATTTGAGATCGCCTCAACTGGCTTTTGGGAGGCAGGCCGGAAACCGGTGCCGAAACAGGCGCCACACGAATCTTAAGGTACCTGATTGTGCAGCCCGCTGGCTTCGTGCCAGGCTTCCTCGTATGTAGTGGCGTTTGAATGCTGCTGGTGTTCTAACGCATGATGAACTCCCAATGAATCTGAGACATACGTTCATGAAGACTCCTCCACACCACTGCGGCATTCTGGCTTTTCTTTTTCTGATACTCGGGCTCTTGAGCTCTGCGCAGGCCGACGTATTCGAAGATGTTCCAGAGGCTGCAGGCTACGAAGTTGTCTACGCCATCGACCTGCCACCCAAGGGGAACTTCTTCGCCAACGGTGTCCCGTATGAGGTCGACAATCGCGCTGAATGGAACGGGAACTTTGACCGGATTGCCTACTACCTGCGGCTGGTCAAGGCGGGCGAAGAGCCGCAGTTCATCTTCATCTCAGGCAACACGTTTACCCGCAGCGGCGTCGAGCTTGGCTTTCCGCTACACGGGCTGGGGTTCTTCCATCAGACCCACTTCCGGGACATTACGGTTGTGTCCAACGTCGACGGCATTGTGACGGGAGAACGAATGGACGGAGGCTACGTGGAGATGTGGCCGGGCGATTACTCAACCTCGAACTCTGCGCGCGTGCCGAACGCAAGCGGCGACGTATACGACTTCGGTGATGACTACCGTGAAGGTCGGGGTTACGGGTGCTTTCAGATCCATAATTTCGAGGCCCGTCAGACCCTCTTTGCGTTCAACCGCTGGAATGACGGTACAAACGCGGACCTAGGCATTGGAAACAACACGGTTCCTCGGCAAGGTAGCCTTCATACCGACTGGACATTTCGTTCGAACGCCAACGAATACGTCGAGCGCCGATTAGAGGTCCTCGTTCGGCCTGGTTTGCCCCCTCCACCCGAGACCGTCGAGCTCACGAGTCCTATGCCCTGTAGCGTGGCCCAACGGCAGCCCGGCAACCAAGGGTCGGTCTTTGTCAGCGGACGGTCCACTGTGGCAGCCGACGAGGTCGTTTGGCGCTTCGAGCCCCAAGACGGTGAAGAGCCCGGCGAGTGGCTGCCCTTTGGGGGCCTTGAGGAGGACCTGACCTTTGAGGGATACATCTCCCTGCCTGCCGGATGGCACGCGATTCAGGTGAGGACCCTCGAAAGCGGAACCCCGGTCGGTCAGATGACCATCCGTGAGGTGGGGGTCGGAGAGGTCTTTATCATCGCTGGCCAATCCAACTCTGCGAATCACGGACGCCCCTCGCTGATTCCAGGGGATCCTCGAGTCTGTGCCACCGATGGAGAGAGCTGGGACCTCGCCGCAGACCCACAGCCCATCGCGACCGGCGATGGTGGAAGCCCATGGCCAGCCATGGGGGATAGGCTCGTCGAGCGATTCGATATCCCGGTTGGGATCATGTCCGTCGGTTGGGGGGGGACATCCGTGGAGCAGTGGCTTCCGGGTAACCCACGTAATCTGTTTCCTCGGCTACAGAACGCAACAGACGTCTTTGGCGAGAATGGCGTACGGGCGATTCTCTGGCATCAGGGGGAATCCAACGCAGCGCGACGCACGAGCGCGGAGGTCTATGCGCGTGACCTCAGCGCTCTCATCGCGGCGATTAGGCGACACGCCGGATGGGAGATCCCCTGGGGGGTGGCCCGAGCCTCGTATCTACCGAGGGCACCCGCCGCCGGAATGGCCAGCGTTGTCGAGGGGCAGAATTCGGTCATCGGAAATGTCGCCAACGTCTTCGCTGGACCGGAAACTGATGACCTTATCGGGGAAGACTGGCGCTGGGATAGTGTGCACTTCAACGAGGACGGTCTGCGTGAGCATGGGCGTCGCTGGGCTGAGGCCATCGATCTGCCCCAGTGCCAAGGCTTCCCGAATGTTGTCGATGTCGTTCCCTGCGATGAGCCCGCAGACGCCGACGCCGGGGTGCCTGATGCGGGACTCCCGATCGACGCAGGGCTTCAGGCTGATGCAGGCGGCGCCCTCCAGGACGCGGG
>CALELH010000076.1 GCA_937902595.1 uncultured Myxococcales bacterium | reverse complement strand
GTGATCGTCGTTTGAACGCGTGTCTGGTTCCTCGCCAGCGCACCATCGTCAGTGACCACGATGACCTGAAATCGATCCGATAGCCGAGTAAACCCCACCATCTCGTTGTGATTAAGCTCCGGAATCTCCCCATAGAACGCGGGACACTTGCTGTTCTCGTTAAACTTAATCTTAGCGATCTTCGCTACGGCTTCAGCATACGGCGCGTTGGCGTAGACGACTGGGACACGGTCCTTGAGCGCGCTCGCCATTTGGCGGCCACGTTCCTCGGCTTCCATCGCGGACTTCTCGAGACTGCGCCCGGTGTCTAAGAGCTCGCGTACGACCTCGTCCGACGCGGGCACCAAGCCAGCGTTCGAGATGATGCGGAGGAAAGCTGCGACAAACATGCCGGCCGCGGCCCGGGGCTGAAACGTCGGAAAAGGCTTACTTAGGATACAGCAGGGAATTTTGTCGGCCTTGGCCAACTCGGCGAGTTTACCGCCGGCCGTGACGATGGCCACACTGTGCCCAAGCTCCCGCGCATGGTGATATGACGCGATCGTCTCTTCGGTGTTTCCACTAAAGCTTGAGACGATGACGAGCGGCTTAGACGAGCACGGTGGTGCGATGAGGGAATAATCTCTCGAGACGCTAATGGTTGGCCCGCGATCGCCGAGCACCGTTGAGAGAATATCTCCCGGGAAGGCGCTGCCGCCCATACCGCAGATCACAACCTGGGCATCAACCTGGCCGCGGAGACTTTCGCCGACACCATTCGCGGCATCAAAACCAAGTGTGAAGTGGGAAGGGACGCTACGTACAGCAGCGAGCATTGGGTTATCTATCGTAGTTGACATAATATATCTTGTGCGACATTGGGGTTAAATTAAGCCTCAGAGAGGCGGAACTAAGGGATTGCAGTAAAGAGCCCACTGGCTCGTTGTTGGAGATCTTTGTACTGATCGCGATCCAATTGAGCCCTCGTCGCGAACAATGTGAAATGCAGCAACTCACTGAGCGCGCGCTCTAGGTATTGGGTCGAGCCCTGTGCATGCCGGATCCGATTTAGATTTGGAAGCAGCGTCGATGGCTCGAGGGTGCCTTCGTCGTCGACGAAGGCACCGGCGAACAGCGTGGTGTATCCATAGAACTGTAGAAACGTTCTCAAGGTCCGATTGAGATCGATCTCATCTTGAAATCGAGTCGCGTCAGTGATCTGTGCGTATAGCTGATTGAAGCGCTCGATGGTTTCGATGTTCTGATCGATGGGTACGGGCAACACACCCGGTGTCGGTGCAGTCGTCTCTTCAGTCGACAAATGCACCCAGCCACGATCCATCATCTGACCCAAGGCCTCGATGACGAATCGGCGTGGTTGGGGAATCTGTTCAAGGAGCTGCGTTGGCGTTTTAGGTTGCCTTAGGCCCTCGGCGAGTAGCTCAAAGATTGGTCGCTCGTCCGCTTGGGCGCCTGGGTCTAGACTGAGAATTGGGTGGCGATAATGATAGAGCCGGCGCTCAAGGTGCTGGACCTCGTCGAGTCGACGCACCGCGTCGAGAACAAAGTGCTGGGCGTCGATATCAACCGTCGAGCTGGGTTCGGCAAGTGGCTTGGTGAGCACGAAGTCGCCATCAGTACAGTCGAGGATCCCAAGAAAGATGTCATCTGCCTGACGCTTTAGGAGCGCGTAGAGTTCATCTTTGGAGATGACACCACATTGGACAAGATGATTGCCTATGGGCCGTTTGTCTTGGAGCGCTTGATTCAAGAGGGTCGTCAATTGATGTCGGTCCATGAAGCCGGACCTGTACAATACTTCCCCAAGACGGTCGTAGCGATCGTTGGAGATTGCCGAGAGGACGCGACCGTCCTGAAGATTTAGGGAGCGGCGATAAGGCCCTGTAAGAAAGGTTAACTGACCATTTTGACGGGCATTAGCCAGGAGGCTGAGGAGCTCAGCTGGGCTTCCAAAGGTATCTATGGAACCCGAGAGGCGAATATCCCCTTCTAGCTCCTTTGGGATCCGTTCGACGCCGGATACCGGCACGAGCCGAACGACACCCGAATCAGACACCTCTGGCAGGAACGCACCTGTTCGCTTTGAGGTGAGCTGGCGAACCTCTTGGCCGAGTGCATGAAGACGGCCGTCTTGACCAATGCGCACTAGACCATGAAGTTTGGGCTGACTGGGTCCGGTCACTTCTTTCGACCAAACAGGCCTTTAAGACCACCGCCGCTATCTTCGAGGCGGCGTTTCGAATAGCGCAACTCTGACGACGCTTGAGAGAGATGGGGGTTGATACGGAGGTCTCTTTGGAACGCCTCTACCGCCGCTTGGTGGTCGCCAAGGTCTCGGTGAACCCGACCCAAATAAAGGAATGGTTCGGCTAGTTTTGAGGTCGTGTTCGTCACCTTCGTGAGGACGTCTAAAGTCCGCGCTGCGACCGATTTTGAGGCGCGTTGGCTTTGTGATAGCAAATACTCAGAGTAAATATGCCCCGAGATGGCGAGAGGGTCCTCAGGGGTTATGCCCACGGCCGTTTTAAACCGCTCTAGCGCAGCCTTTGCGTCTCCCCGTGCGATGAGCGCTGTTCCGGTTTGGACGAGCTGCTCGGCTCTCAGGGCGTCCTGGAGGTGGTCATCCTTGGTCGCGCCTTTACGCGTTGGTGTGCTTGTTGCGCGCGCGGCTGCCTGCTTCTCGAATTCCAGGCTCACATCGTATTCCTGGCGTTCTCGTGGATCGACCAGGGTCTCGTGGGCTCGGTTGAGAGAAATAAACACCTTTTGGATGGTCAGCAAGGTCGGACGGTTCAATTGATAGCGCGAGAAGCGGTCCACGTGAAACTGCCGGGCCATCTTCCGAAAGGCGTGCCGAATCATCTTGTCACTGGCGTTCTTTTGAATTCCGAGGATTTCATAGTGATTCTTCGAGTCGATGGTCTCCACTATCTCGAATATCTCTTCTAGGTATTTGCGATCCTTATCCGAAATTGAGGCCGGAATGGTCCGGCCATCGCTATCGGGCGCCCTCGCCTCGGGCGGCTTTGATACAGCCTTTGGTGGCGTTGTTACGGCCCGTGGTGCTGCTTCTGCGCTCCGGCGCCTCGCCTTCTCTATGGGTTTTCTTTGGCTGGCTGCTGGCGGGCGGCTGGTCTCTTGGCCACGCATTCGTACATTGCGATTGCTTGGAGCGGCAGCCTGCTCGGCTTCCACGGGCGGCGCACCTGTTGGTGGTGCGGTGATGATTGTGCGGCTGCGCACGTTTGGGGGTCGCACGACCTTCGCGGCTTCCCGTTCACCCGGTTTCGGCCTGACGCTGGGTCTCTCTTGGCGAACCCTGGGAGGCACCTGTGGATCGGGACGAGTTGCGTCAGGGTCGATCTCCACTGCGCGTGTCACCCGTGGTGGCGATGCCTGAGCAGGAGGCGCGGTGTGTGCCGTTTTGTCTGCATCTGGGCGGGCCTGCCTATTGAGCTGTAGTTGACATAACCCAGAGAGGATGAGCGCAGCTCCTTGTCTCAAATTAGCGGCGCGGTCTCCAGGTTGCTCCTTAAGCTCGTCACATTTGAGCCCGCTTTCCAGTCGATTCAAGAGGTTCGGGATCGGAAAGAGGCCATTGAAATGGTTGCGGTACTCTTCGAGTAGCTCCGTTGGCTCCAGGAACTGCCGAGGGAATTTTCTCAAGAAACGATCACATAAGGGCGTAGGCACGATCTGCGCGACGGCCTCTAGGATGATCTCTGTCGGCTCGATTGGCTGAAGCAGGGCCTCCTCATGGAAAGCCACATTCTGGAATTCATAGTCCCCTTCTGCCCAACCGAAAGTTTCTAATAATCGCCTCCTGGCGAGCTTTGCTTCAATCCGCTGAAGTCTTGGTCGCGCGACCAGGTCTCGATCTAGAACGAGCTGCTCGAAAGGAACGTTAGAGTTGGACTGGGCCTCCAATAAGGCCTGATATTCGGTCGAGGAGATGAGTCCTTGCCGAACGAGGGCTGGACCTAGGCGGTATTCATCTTGGTTTGAAGAGACCTGAACTGGTCGACCAAGAGCGAAGCGGATCTTCGCCGTCTTCTCATCAGAGACGAGGGTAAGTACGCCATTAGAGCGACGACCGTGAATGCTACGGATCACCTTAAAGAGCTTAAAGGCTTCTAGCTTCGCCCGGGCCACACTGCACCTTTCCTACTTGAAACTGTATACATTCTAGTTGGCACGTCTTGTCGTTGCCAGCATTCCCGACCAAAGAGGTCTCTATTCTCCGATCTCCGGTCTTGGAACTAGGTTTACCGACAGCACTGTCGGCGCTGTAGATACCTTGATTACCATGTAGGCCGAGTAGTGACCTTTCGCCTTAACGCTGAGCC
>CALELH010000075.1 GCA_937902595.1 uncultured Myxococcales bacterium | reverse complement strand
AGTGGAGTCTGGAACGCTCCGTATCGCGTCATTGATCCCGAGTCGCGTGCATGAGCAGCGTCATCCCGATGGGGGTGGGGATTCGGTTCTCGAAGTGCCGAAACCAAGTGTGCAGAACCCGCCGCATCAGGCGTTTTCGTAGGGAGGGCTTCCCATAGCGGAACCCCTCATCGACGTTTCGGCCCAGAACCTTCTGGCTGATGAACGTCGGCGCCACACCTAAGATGTTCCAAAACCTCAGCTCGTGGACATCGAGGGGAGCGCCCTGAGTCAACGCCGCAAGCTCATCGCGCTCGTACCGCCGGTAATGACCGATGCGCTCGTCGCGCTCGCCATACAGGCTCATGAGCGCGGGGACGGTCACCAAGAGAGTGCCGCCTGGGCGCGTTAAGGTCACCAACTCATCAAAGAGGGTCTGGTCGTCTTCAACATGCTCAAGACAGTCCATACAGACCACCGTGTCGACGGTCACGCCATCGGAGATGAGGTCTCCAGTCATGCCGACAGAGATCCGCTCAGGGTCGAGGCCTCGACCGGAGAGAAACGCGCGCGCGGCGGTCACCGTCGCCTCGCTCGTGTCGATCCCACGAGCGTCGATCCCTGCCTCCAAGAGATAGGCCACCAAACCACCAGCGCCGCAGCCGACGTCTAAGACCGACGCGCCTTCGGGGATCCTCTGCGCGACCCAATCAAAGAGGTTGGCGGCGCGAAAGTCGGACAGCTGCACCTCGGCGAGGTCGGCCTGCTGCTGCTCTAGGTCGGTCAAGGTCATCTCATCACTCGTGTTCGGCTCAGAAGGAGCGCATCCTAGCCACTTTCATTGCTTAAGCCCAGCCCAACACCAGATCGAGCCCGACAAAGGAACGCCGGCTAGGACCACGACCGACGTCTAAGGAGCTGCTGAGAGCCAATCGCGACGCCGAAGCTCCTCGAACACCGCTGCCGACGCTAGGTCATGAGCGTGGGCGTTCCAGTGGACGTTGTGCTCGAAATGGAGCCGTTGACCGTCGGCGCGCCACGCCTTAGTGAAGGGGCCGGTCATGTCTACATGAGCGCAGCCGAGATCGGCGCAGACGGACGCGACGACCCCGCTCGTCGGAATGGATGCAGGGTGCTCGCCCGACATGATCCCACGCCGGTCCGCGTCCACTAAGACGAGGACCTTACTTCGCGGCAGCGCCTCTTGAACTGCGGTCACGACGAACCTAAACGCCTGGTCGTAGACAGGGTTCGTCTCGGCGTCAGCCTCGGGATCCTGAGCGGCTGCGTTCAAAGCAAGATCTGCGGGGCCCTTGGCGAAGGGGTTTAGGTTCGCGTTAAACAGCAGGTACCTCAGGGTCGCGCTGTGTCGCAACGTTCGCCGCCAACGGCTGATGGGCAGAGTACCGGAGGCGGTGACCTCCCCTGCCCCATCGCTGTTGATCTGAACCCGCGGGACGACCCCCGCCCTTCCATCGAGGTTGGTCACGCCTCTCCAAAAGTCTCCGGGGTTAATGAAGATGATAAACACCGCCGGGTTGATGGCCTCGCGGTGCAGGTAGCGCGCGACCTCGATATACTCACCCAGCTTGTACCCAGAGACCGCGAGGGAATACCCCACGACCTTCTCCTGAGCGCGGCTGGCCAGCCTCCGTATGAGGTGCGCCTCCGGATCGATGTAGAACCCCTCGATCTGAGAGTCTCCAGTGATGACGACCGCTGGCCTCTCCCTGTCGGTATCAGATTGCAGATCTATGAGGTTGTTCCAGCCTTGGGCGTTGACGTGCCATCGAGCACGCTGCTGCGCCCACCTCCCCGATGAGAATACGCCGTCACGTGGGCCCGCCGGATCAAACTGAATGAGACGCGAGACCGGCTCTTGGCGAACCAACGGCGTCTCTCTTGCGGGTAGGCCCCATCGAAAGCAGACCTCGGCCACAAGGCCAAACAGCAGAAGGAACAGCGACGCTCGGAGGAGAAAACTCTTCATCAGAACTGAAAGTACACAAACGCCCGCGACTCGACGCTCCCAAAGATGATTAAGGCAAGGCCCAGGATCATATACGTGGCCCAGCGAAGAGACGCAGGCCACGCTTCAATGCTGAGCGCGTGCGGACGGTCACGATTAAACCACTCGGCCACAAGTAGCCCAAAGCCAAGGCTTAGGGGCGCGATAAACTGTCCGTGGTCGACAGAGGACGACCAGGGCGCGCTGAGCCCCTGACCGAGGAAACCGAACGCATGAGACAGGCTGTCCGAGCGAAAGAACACCAAGCCGAGGGTCCACAAGAGCACCGTGCGACACATCGCTCCGAGCTCACTGCGCGATGGAAGCCAATTGTCCGCCGCGACGACCTCATCAGCGACAGCCTGATTACCCAGCAAAGCCGGCAGCGTATACAGGCCGTTGAGCAGCCCCCAGACGACGAAGGTCCAGTTGGCGCCGTGCCAGAGCCCGCTCACGCAGAATACGATCAGGACGTTGGTCGCCGCTCGGCTAGAAGAAACCCTGGCGCCGCCTAAGGGGATGTACACATAGTCTCGAAACCAGGTGGACAGCGAGATGTGCCAACGACGCCAAAACTCTCGCATGGTCCGCGCGAAGTAGGGATAGGCGAAGTTCTGAGACAGATTAATCCCGAAGAGCCGCGCCATACCGATGGCCATATCGGAGTACCCAGAGAAGTCGCAGTAGAGCTGCACAGAGAACAATAGAGCCCCACAGAGGAGCGCGACTCCGTCCAAACTCTCATGAGCACCGAAGGCTAACTCCACATAGGGCGCGATGTTGTCCGCGACCAGCACCTTCTTCACGAACCCCCAGAGCATCTGGCGCAAGCCGTCGCTCGCCACAACAGGATCGAATGTCCTCTCCTTAGCAAACTGGGGGAGCAGTCGTTTCGCGCGCTCGATGGGTCCGGCGACGAGCTGGGGGAAGAAGGCGACAAAGGCGAAGAAGGTCGTGGCCTCCTCGACGGGCTGCAGCTTCCGACGATAAATGTCGATGGTGTAAGACAGGGTCTGGAAGGTGTAGAAGCTGATCCCCACGGGAAGAATGATCTCGAGGGCGATGGCGGGCGGCGCCATCCCCACGCTCTCCAGGGCGACGCGCGCGCTGTCCACGAAGAAGTTGAAGTACTTAAAGACGCCCAAGATCCCCAAGTTCACGGACAGACTCGCGATGAGGAGACGGCGTCGAGCGACGTCGTCTTCGCTGCGATGAATGCGTAGACCCAGGAGGTAGTCCACGGTCGAACTCAGGATGATCAGGCTAAGGAATCTCGGATCCCACCAACCATAGAAGAGATAGCTCGCGGCGATAATGAGGACATTTTGCGCTCTCCATCGTGACGCACCGACCCCCCAATACAGACCGAATACGGCCGGCAAGAAGAGCGCAAAGATGAGCGAGTTAAACAGCATGAGTCAGTGTCTTGTATACCCGTATCAGCCTGTAGCACTGGTGCCCTAACATACTCAGCGCCCCTTAGAAACTATGCGCCACGCCACACACGATTCCCCCATGTATGCCCCGACCGGACGATCACCTTGGAGTTGGCTCGTAGGCCTCGTAGAGCAAATTCACTCTTTTAGACTCGATCTCTCGCAAATTTTCCTGTAGGGTCCGCCGAATTTTGGAAACAGAAAAATCCTTTGTGAAAGCCGGACTTCGGCGGGAGAGAACAAAGATGAAGACGCTTCGTATCATTGGGCTAATGCTCATGGCAGGCTTCGTGCTGTCGGCGTGCGCCGACGAGGTAAATGACACGGTCGTGACCTTTGGTGGCGGCGACATGGGGACAACCCCAGGATGTATGGGTAGCGCGATGTGCGCTGCCGGCCAGGTCTGCGTAGGCGGAACCTGTATTGGTGGCCAATGCGCTACGGACCGCCCTTGCCCCAACGGGCAGGTGTGCGACCCGATGAACCGGATGTGCCGCGACGTAAACCCTGGGTGCATGAACAACGCCGACTGTAACGGCGGTTTCTGTATCTCTGGTGCTTGCCGCAACGTTCAGTGCGTGGAAGACACAGACTGCGACGGTGATCGACGCTGCGTGAACAACAACTGCGTCGAGCGGCCACGAGACTGCACCGACAACGACGGTGACGGCTTCGGCGTGGGCGCCGATTGCGCTCGACCAGACTGCGACGACAACGATCCAAACGTGAACCCTAACGTGATCGAAGATGGTCAGCAGCGCTGTGGCGATGGCGTCGACAATAACTGTGACGGTGTCGACCCTATGTGCACAGGCAATGACGCTGACGGTGACGGATGGACGGTCGAGCGTGGTGACTGCGACGATCAGGATCCCGTCGTAAACCCCGCGCAGCCTGAGACCCCTTACAACGGCAAAGACGACGACTGCGACGAAAACACATCGGACACCGACGTAGACCGCGACGGATATGATGCCCAGCAAGTCGGCGGAATGGACTGTGACGACTCAGACCCAAGCGTGAACCCTGAGGGTCGGGACATCCCGAACAACGGCATCGACGAAGACTGTGACGGCATGGACCGCACACCTGACAATATGGACATCGACGGCGACGGCGTAACTTCAGCTGAAGGCGACTGTAACGACGAAGATCCGTCTGTAAACCCGAACGCAATCGAGATCGCTTACAACGGTAAGGACGACGACTGCGACCTCAACACCCCGGACGACGACCTTGATGGCGACGGCTCACTGAACGCAGACGACTGCGACGACAGCGACGGTGACCGCAGCCCGACCAACGCCGAGGAATACTACAACGGCATCGATGACGACTGTAACCCTGAGACCCGCGACGCCGACGCTGACGGCGACGGATTCGACGGTGGAGCGAATGGGCCCGACTGTAATGACCGCGCCGCAGGCGTGAACCCCGACGCGATGGAGGTCGCTTACAACGGCGAAGACGATGACTGTAACGCGGCTACGCCAGACGACGATCTCGACGGTGACGGTGTCCTCAACGCAGAGGACTGCAACGATGATGACCCAGGGATCAACCCCAACATCGTCGAAGACGCGATGACCAACTGCAGCGATGGCGTCGACCACGACTGCCGCGGTGGCGACGTCGAATGCGATATGGGCGCCGTCGATACGGACATGGATGGTGTACCGGACGACCAAGACTGTGAGCCAGAGAACGCCGACATTCCAGGTCCCTTTGAGGTCCCAAATAACGGTCTAGACGACGACTGTAACCCAGAGACGCCCGATGAGTGTATGAACGACGACTTCGACATGGAGGCCCCCAACAACGGCGCCGACACAGCCACCCAAATCCAGGACGGTAACACCAGGGGTATTCAGTTTGGTGGACTCGCCATTTGTGGCAATGATGAGGACTTCTACAGCATCGATATCCTTCAAGGTGACGGCCTCGAGGTCGACCTGGTCTTTAGTCACGCTGACAGCGACATCGATCTCCGTCTCTATCGTCAAACACCAGACGGTCTCCAGCTGGTTGATTTCAGCGTGAGCATCACGGACAACGAGACCGTATGGATCCCACGAGCAGACGCGGACGGCACCTACGTCATCCGAGTTTACCGTGTCGGTAACCTGGGCGTCAGAGCCACATACTCGATGCGCGTAAACGTCTTTAATCAGTGCGTCGATGACCTCGATGATGAGCAGGTCCAGGGTGTAGGTAACGACACACGGGAGACCGCCGTCGAGCTCCCCGCGGCTGGCGTAGTTCGGCAGCTCTGCGATTACGATGACGATTGGTACACCTTCGAGATTCCTCGAAGAGAGAACGTTCGCATCGACCTCGTCTTCTCCGATGAAGCCGGTGATCTCGACATCGCCGTTTATAACGAGGCTAATGAGGTTATGGGTGAGGGAGTCAGCATTACCGACGACGAGACCCTAGAGGGTGAGCTGGACCGAGGACGGTACTTCGTGCGCGTGTACGGCCACAATGCCGCGCAGAACGTCTACCGCATCTTTCGTGGGAACGGGCAGGTCGATACAGCGAGAGCTGAAGAAGGCGCCAATGTAGATCTCCCTGACGCCGCGGAAGACGGAACACCTGGACGATACGAGATCCCTCTGAGGTTCGACGTACCGCAGGGCTCCATCCTACAGAGCCTAAAGCTGAGAGACCTCGTCATCAGCCATGGGTTCCTCCGAGACCTCCGCGTGTCGGGGCAATGGAACGGACAAGAGATTGAGGTCTTCTGGAACCGCGAAGGTGACGCCGACGGAAATGACGGCGGCCTGGACGATGACTTCCTCCCGTTAACGGGCAGCAACATCGACTTTGACAACCGGGTCTATCAGAGCTTCGCTGGCCAGCCTGCGGATGGCACCTTTACCCTCGTAATCGAAGACTATGTCTTCGACCGCCAGGTCCAGAACGATGGTATCTTTAGGAATCTCGAAGTTGAGATCACATACCTCGAGCCCTAAGGGAAATCTCTACCGACGGTCGTCGCTCCCGTGACGACCGTCGGTCACCTCATGCCGCCCTGCACACCAGCGGACGTATTTTTCCCGCTTTCT
>CALELH010000074.1 GCA_937902595.1 uncultured Myxococcales bacterium | reverse complement strand
TTTCCGGAGCGAGGCAAGCCAGTAAGCCAAATCGTCGCTGGCTCATGTCCGAAGCGTTGGGCTCGTTCCTTCGCGGAGATGTCGCTGTTGACGGCCTTAAGGCTCGCGAGACGCGCTCGCTCCTTAGTCTCCTCGGTCTTGAGAAGCTCGCTTGCCGTTCGGTCGAGGATCATTCCGGCGCCTACGGTCACGTTGGTCATGCGATCGATGACTACGAAGCTCCCCGTCGCTCGGTTCTTTTCGTAGGGATCGAAGAGGATCCCGCGGCTTGCTTCGAAGAGGAGTCGTCCCACCTCGTTCAAATGAAGGACGTCCCGTCCATCTTCCTGCTTAGGGGGAGCCTGATGTAGTTGATTGATGTCGAAGCGATACCTGATGTCGCGGACTTCAGCCGGGACCGATTGAGTGCCCACTTTGAGCATGTAAGACCGACCGGCGTTGAGCGGCGTGTCGTGCATCCAGACGACCATCGCCTCGAAGATGCGCTCGCGCCGTGGGACGTTCTTTGGCCGCACCAGCATATCCCCCCGACTGATATCGATCTCGTCGGCGAGGGTGAGCGTCACCGCCTGAGGTGGGTACGCCTGCTCCAGGTCACCGTCGAAGGTGACGATGCGATCAATGGTCGTCGTCTTTCCCGAAGGCATGGCCATCACGGCGTCGCCTTTGCGGATCACACCCGACGCCACTGTGCCCTGGTAGCCACGGAAGTTGAGGTTTGGTCTCAGGACATATTGGACCGGCATTCGAAAGTCGATGTAGTTCCTGTCGGAGCCGATATGGATGTTCTCGAGCATGGACAGGAACGGGCGGCCCTTAAACCAGCTCATCTTCTCGCTCTTATGGACGACGTTATCGCCGGTGAGCGCGGACATCGGGATGAAGTGGACGTCGGTGACGTCGAGCCGGGCAGCGAAGGCGGCGAAGTCCTTCCTGACGGTCTCATAGACGTCCTGGGAGAAGTCCACGAGGTCCATCTTATTGATGGCTACGATGACGTGCTTAATCCCCAAGAGGGACGCGATGAAGCTGTGACGACGGGTTTGGTCGAGTACGCCGTGTCGGGCATCTACCAGGATTACAGCGAGGTCAGCGGTCGAGGCGCCGGTCGCCATGTTACGGGTATATTGCTCGTGACCAGGCGTGTCGGCGATGATGAACTTACGATTCTGGGTGGAGAAAAAGCGGTAGGCAACATCGATGGTGATCCCCTGCTCGCGCTCAGCGCGCAGTCCATCGGTCAGGAGCGCCAGGTCGGTCTCGCCCTCGACGGTTCCACGATGCTCACTGGCTGCCTCGATCGCGGCCAATTGATCTTCGAAGATGAGCTTACTGTCATAGAGTAGGCGACCGATCAGAGTGGATTTGCCGTCATCGACGCTCCCGCAGGTGATGAGACGCAGCAGATCCTTCTCTTCGTGACGCTTTAGATAAGCATGAATGTCATTCGCGATGAGTTCGCGGTCGATGGCGTCGACGCTCATTTAGAAATACCCCTCGCGTTTCTTTTGTTCCATAGACCCTTCTTCATCGAAGTCGATGACCCGGCCCTGTCGCTCGGATGTTGTCGTTAAGAGCATCTCCTGGATCACCTCCGGGAGAGTGCTCGCTTTCGACTCGACCGCGCCCGTGAGCGGGTAACAGCCTAAGGTACGAAACCGAACTGACTTCAGCTCAGGCTCCTCGCCTGGTTCCAGCTGCATGCGATCGTCATCAACCATGATGAGAGTCCCGTGCCGGTTGACGACAGGACGCTCAGCCGCCAGATAAAGCGGCACGATGGAGATCTGCTCGAGGTGGATGTAGAGCCAGATGTCGAGCTCGGTCCAATTGGACAGTGGGAAGACTCGTATGGTCTCTTTTTTGTCCCGGTTGACGCGGCCGTTATAGAGATTCCAAAGCTCTGGTCGCTGGTTCTTGGGATCCCACTGCATCTGACCATCGCGGAAAGAGTAGACGCGCTCCTTCGCTCGTGATTTCTCTTCATCCCTGCGGGCGCCTCCGAAGGCCGCGTCGTATCCACCCGCGCGCAGCGCTTGCTTGAGACCCTCGGTCTTTAAGGCGTTGGTGTAGACGTTGCTCCCGTGAGTGAACGGGTTGATGCCTTGAGCGACCGCGTCTTGGTTCGTGTGGACCTCGAGATCAAACCCATTTTCGGCGCAGAAGGTGTCACGGAAGGCCACCATCTCCTGGAACTTCCAGGTGGTGTCCACGTGGAGCAGTTTGAAAGGCAAAGGCCCAGGGAAGAAGGCCTTGCGAGCGAGGTGCACCATGACTGAGCTGTCTTTACCGATGGAATAAAGCATCACCGGGTTTTCGAACTCAGCCACGACCTCACGCATAATATGAATGCTCTCGGCTTCAAGTTGCTTGAGGTGAGAGAGAGAGTAATCGGTCATCGAGAACTACCGCACTGACATAAGTAAAGGGCAGATTGTTATGACAAAATCGTCCTGACGCAACCCGCTACACCACTTCATCACCGATAAGCTTGACCAACTCCAGATAAAAGCGTCGGCGAGTGACCTATTTCGGGATCTTGGAAGTAGGCCTCCCGAGGAGTCACATTTTACCGTAATGACTGATCTTGACGCGGTTCACTTGCTGTCATCCATCTGCCTTTTGGGGACAGACAGAGAATGCGTGAGTCCACACCGTAGTGATCTGTATGTATGCCATTGAGATCAGCAACTTGACTCGGTGGGGTGGTTAACGGTTTATGAACGTGACTCGGTAAAGCGCGGAGCGTCTCATGGTTAATCGGCATCACCTCTCACTCCTGACATGGCTTATCTTTTTGGTCGCCTGTGATGACATCGCTTCGACGCAGACTCCGACCCTGATCATCGAGCCGGACGCGATTAACTTTGCGAAGCCTGCGCCCGGAGAAGATGAGGCGAGTCGCGCCCTGACGATCAGGAATGATGGCGTGGGTGATCTCATTGTCGCTGGGGTGTCATTAATCGAGGATGACTCCATCGTGGAGTTGAGCCTGCTAGATGGTGAGGATTGGACCGGGCGAGTGATCCCGGCCGGGGCGTCCGAGCAGCTCAGAGTCAGCTGGAGAGTACGGGACGCCCGGAGTGATGTCGGCCGGCTGATCCTTGTTCATAACGCCGGGGTGGATGCCGTAGTACCTATCACGACACCCGACATTGATCCGCGATTGGTTGTCCGGAGCGTTCCTGAGGCCATGAGCGAGCCAGTGGAGGCGGTCATTGAGATGAGCGGAGCGTCTCTTGGGCGCACTCAGCGCGCCGTGATCACTTTGGAGAGTGGCAGCGTGGCCGCGCTCGCAATCGACCGGATCTGCCTACTTGACGCCGACGGCGCTTGTTTGGAGGAGCAAAGCGACGCTTCAGGGGCGTTTACGATTTGCCAGGGGACGCCACCGAGTCCTGATGCGTGTGAGGCACCCGCGGTCGAGCAGCCCCTGCAGTTTGAAGAGACACATCTATTTTCGGCCTTCTTTACTCCACCAGACAACCAGCCGAACGTCCGCCTAGCGCGGGTCTTGGTCGAGAGTAACGCCGCTCAGGCGCCACAGTTCATCATTAAGCTGCGAGGCCAGGTGTGCGTTCGAGAGACTGCGGGTGATGTCTGCGACGGCTGCGGTGATGGGGTGATCGACGAAGGCGAGACCTGCGACGACGGAAATGTCGAAGACGAGGATGAGTGTCGCAATGATTGTACTCAGCCTGTCTGCGGCGATGGCCAGCTACGTGAGGGTGTTGAAGCCTGCGATGACGGTAATGACGACGATACCGACGAGTGCCTCAGCAATTGCGAGGTCGCCCGCTGTGGAGATGGTGTGATTCAGGAAGGTGTCGAGACATGTGATGACGGCAATGACGTCGACACAGATTCCTGCACGGCCTCATGCCAGGAGGCGGTGTGTGGAGATGGCGTTGTTCAGGAAGGGGTGGAGGGCTGCGATGATGGTGATCAGATCGACACCAACGGTTGCCTCAATAATTGCCAACCTGCGCGGTGCGGAGACGGGGTGGTGCTGGCCTTCATAGAGGACTGTGACGACGGCAATGAGGTCAACACCGATGGGTGCCTCAGCGATTGTCGCATTGCTCGATGCGGAGATGGGGCTGTTCACGAGGGGGTGGAGGTCTGTGACGACGGCAACGCCATCACTGACGCCTGCGCGTATGGCGAGGCCATTTGCGAGGTGTGTGATGCGATGTGCCAATTGAGCGCGGGCGTGACCTCCCGCTGTGGTGACGGTCAGGTCGATGAAGACCACGAGGCGTGTGACGATGGCAACGCCGAGACAGAGGAGTGCGCTTATGGCGAGGAGGCCTGCGTGGTCTGCGATGCCCAGTGCGCCAACGCGGTGGGCGCGACGTCTTTTTGTGGAGATGGACGCACGGACGCGGCGAACGGCGAAGAGTGCGATGAGGGTGGCGCCGGGAACGGATGTTTGGCCAATTGCCGACAAGAGCCGCCCCCACCGAACAACTGTGGCGATGGGGTCCTCGACGCCGGTGAGGAGTGTGACTCCGAGGCGGACTCATACTGCGACGTAGAGACCTGCCAGTGCTCTGAACCCGCTCCAGGGCCCGGTGAATATCGAGACCGCTGCGACCGCGGCCGAGACTGCGCCAGCGGCCTCTGCGTGCCAGGGGCAGCCCTCGATTTGCGGGGACGACCGGTCGCGACGGCCGGTTATTGCACGGCGCTGTGCAGGGACAACGGGGCCTGTCCTGGTGTCGACCGATGCTCGACGGTTAACGCCGCCGAGGAAGGCTGCCCAACACCGGCGACGCCCTTCATCGAGGACGGGCAATTGGATGTGTGTCTACAGAACGAGACAGGGATTCCCTGTCGGGATGGTGCTGACTGTCTACCTGGCGGCATCTGTCTGACGCCGCCTAACCCGCCCGGACCGCTCGTGGTTGTGCAGCCCATGTGCGCCGCGCGCTGTGACAACGACGCCGAGTGTCCAGTTGGCTTCGCTTGTGATGTGATTCAGACGAACAACGGCCCGGCCAGTGTCTGCCGACCAGCGGTGCAGGTGACCGCGTGCCCCGCTGGGGCGGCGGGTCCACCGGCCTGTTCAAATTCACGCATCTGTCCCGGGAACCTGACCCCGCAGGAGCACTTCACCTATAGTGTGTGTATCGAGTACGGCGCCGGCGGGGCGCAGGGAGTGTGTAGCTGCGCGTGCGCCGACGTCCTAGATTGTCCCACCGGCTTCGCCTGCTCGAACGTTGACCTTGGCTTGAACTTTCCCGAGCGGCCGGGCGTGTGCCTACCCATCGCTGGGTACACCTGCCCGACAGGCCAGGGCGGCCAATGTTTGAGCGACAGCTGCCTAGCGTCCGATGGAGGCGAACTCTCCAGATGCACGACGTCCTGTAATGACCGGTTTGACTGTCCGACCGGGTATGACTGTCGACAAGTGGGAGGCGTGTCCGTCTGCCTTCCTTAGGGAAGACCCACAGAGCCGGTCTGTGATTGAGCTTGGGCGACGCCATTGGACAGTGATTCGACTCAGCGCTGAGGGGAGCGCTGGGGAAATCACTGGTGGCGATCGACGACCTCGCGTTAAGAATAATAGGATTTCTTTTGGTACGGGGATCATCGCATGCGCTTATACGCAACACTTACGCTCGCCCTTTTCTTCTCCGCGTGCACGTCGGAGAACCCGGCTCAGCTTCCGCCGAGGCCTGTGGACAGCGGGGTCACGGATCTAGGGAACACGAGTGGTCGGCAAGATGGGGGGAGCGGTGAGACCGATGGCAGCGTCGTGGACGCCGCTCCAGTGGACGATATGACGCTGGCAGACGACGGCGGGCTCACCCCCGACGCCGCTCTGATCCAGGACGCGGCGCCCGTTGTAGACGCCCAGCCGCTTGAGCCTGACGCGGCGCCCTGTGTTGAGGACTGTGATGATGATCGCTTCTCCATCGAAGAGGGCGACTGCGATGATGATGATCCGGAGATCTACCCAGGCGCTCTCGAGGTCTGCGATGGCGTCGATAACAACTGCATGGACGGCGCTGACGAAGATCTAGCTCAGAGCTGTTATGACGGCCCGGAAGAGACCCGTGGCGTCGGGATGTGTCGGGCGGGCACGTCACGGTGCATCGACGGTGAGTTTGCCGCGTGTGCTGACCAGATCTTACCCGCAGAGGAGGTCTGTAATGATGGCCTCGACCAGGATTGCGATGGTGCGGCTGATGAGAATTGTGACTTCGATGGTGATGGAGTCACCACGACCGACGGCGACTGTAGGGATGACCTAGCGGAGGTTAACCCGGGTCGTGATGAGGTCTGTGACAATCTGGACAACGACTGTGATGAGGTCGTCGATGGCATTGAGACCTCTTGCTACGAGGGCGCCGACGGCACCGATGGTGTCGGCGCCTGCAGAGCGGGCGTTCGTCTATGTGAGGCGGGCGCCTTTGGTGGCTGTGTAGGTCAGGTGGTGCCTGCGGAGGAGGCCTGTGGAAACGAAGCCGATGAAGACTGCGACGGTACGGTCGACGAGGGCTGCAATATCCAGGTCTGTCCAGCGCTAGGTGATGAGACGGTGATCACGGCGACAGCGACCTGCCTCACGGCTAGGTCAGGAGGTCAGTCTCTGGTTCAATTGACCCTTCTCGATGCCGATGGCGCGCCCTTAGAGGGGCAAGATGTGGCTCTCGATGTTCAGCCGGCGCTTGACGGAGAGACCCTACGACGCGGTAACACTTATTATCGGGTGATCACCGCGCCAGCCGACGTCGGAGAGATCCGAGTCACCGCCTCTATTGGATGTGAGGACGGCTCTAGACTGGCCGT
>CALELH010000073.1 GCA_937902595.1 uncultured Myxococcales bacterium | reverse complement strand
GAACCCCATCAACGAGATGGTGAACATGTTGACAGCGTCTCGCAGCTACGAGGCCAATGTCACTTCGGTGAAGGCCTTCAAGAGCATGGCTCAGAACGCTCTCGAGATAGGGGAGTAAATCATGGTTGGCCCAGTAAGCTTGAGTAACTTGCCAAACCTCAGCATCCAGACGGAGAACCGTCCGGGTGTCAGGCTTGGTAAGTACGCGTCTTCAGCGGCGCCAGCTGGAGTAAACGGATCGTTCTCTGAATTCCTCGAAGCGAAGATTCAAGAGACCAACCATCTACAGGTAGAAGCAGATCAGGCTGTGAGCTCCGTTGCGACGGGGCAAAGCCATAACTTACACGAGATGATGATCGCGCTGGATCGCGCCGACGTGTCTTTCCGATTAATGACTAAGGTCCGGAACAAGGCAGTCGAGGCGTATCAAGAGATCATGAGAATGCAATTCTAAGCAGTAAGGTAAGTGACTGACATGGAAGAGCAGGAACAAAAGAGTGGGTTTGCATATTTTGTCGAGCGGTTACGCGAGATAAATGAGCGCCTAAGTAATGTTCAGAAGATGGCCGTGAGCGCTCTATTGGTGGCGCTTGTGCTCGGTGTTGTGCTGGCGTTCTGGTTTGCCAATGACCGCGAGTACGCGACCCTTTACTCTGATTTAGAGCAGGGCCAGGCCGGCAAAATAGCCGAAGAACTCAAGACGCGTGGCGTGCAATACGAGATCGCTGCGGGCGGTACCTCGATCATGGTGCCCTCTGACGAGCTTTATGAGTTACGTCTTCAGCTGGCATCGAGTGGTGTGACCGGAGGAACAAACGTCGGGTACGAGTTAATCGACCAGAACAAGTTCTTTGGTATGCCTGAGGACGTTATTGAGGTCACCAAGAAGCGTATGCTTGAGGGTGAACTCGCCCGTTCGGTCGCGAGCATGAATGAGGTTGAGGCTGCTCGAGTTCACCTCGCGGTGCCCAAGGACAGCCTCTTCGTTGAGGATCAGCGCCCGCCTTCGGCTTCGGTGATTGTGCAATTGGCGCGTGGTAGCCGTCTGAATACTCACCAAGTAAAAGGTATCGTTAACCTTGTTAGCGGTGCCGTTACAGGTCTCGACCCCGAGGGAGTGACCGTCGTAGACCACCGCGGCAAGGTACTGAATAGTCAGATTGGTGATTCCATTGAAGGCGGTACGTCTTTTGAGTATGCGCGGACTCTTGAGAGAACTCTTGAAGCTAAGGCGACTGAGGTATTGGAGCGAATTGTTGGGTCGGGCCGAGCCGTAGTCCGTGTTCGAGCGAAGCTAGATTTTAGTCGTGAAGAGCGAACCGAGGAGCTCTACGATCCTGAAGCTCAGGTTGTTCGCAGTGAAGAGTCGCTCAACGAAGTTCGTGAGAACGGCGGAAACCGTGTCGGAGGTGCCGCAGGTGCCAACGCGAACGATCCGAATGTCGCTCAGGGTGTCGTGCGGGTAGGGGACGCAAGCAACTCGAACCGTGAAAAGGTGATCACCAACTATGAGATCAACAAGATTGTAAAGCGAGTACGTGGGCCTTCGGCTCATGTTCAGCGGCTATCTATCGCGGTTATCGTCGATGGCACTTACCGTACGCCTAAGGACGTGAAGGCTGAGAACATCGATCCTGACAACCCGCCTCTTGAATACGTAAATCGTAGCAAGAAGGAGATGGAGACATTTCGCAAGCTCGTCTCCAAGGCGGTTGAGTTTGACGAGAACCGTGGTGACCAACTTGAGGTCGCCAATGTGCAGTTCTCCGATGAGGACACGAAGCTGGCTGAGGCCCAACTGAGAGCAGCTGAGATGCGTGACGCGGTCCGGTTCTGGACACGAATGGGGATTGTCCTCGTGGTCGCGCTCCTCCTCGTGTTCTTGGTCTTCCGGCCAATGGTGCGCACCCTAACGGATGAGCCCGAACTTGCAGAGGTTCTTGACGGTCAGCTGCCTCGTGCAGAGGACGCTGCGTTGCCGGGTGAAGAGGAATTCGACGAGTCTGAATACGAGATGGTGCCGATAGCAGAAAAGCTGTTGGCCTATTGCAAAGCTAACCCACAGACCGCTGCAGACGTGCTTACGCACTGGCTGCGAGCCGGGGTTGGACAGTCTCATAGTCATCAACAACTTGAAGAACTGGAATCTATGGAGGAATCTGCCGCATAAGTCGGTATGTTGTCCTGGGTATAAGTTGAGGGGTTGGAGATGGAAGTCACTGGAAGTAGTAAAGCGGCGCTCGTCCTGTTGATGCTCGGTGAAGAGGTCGCAGGAGAGGTCTTTAAGCGACTCGGAACGGACGAAATCCGTCTGTTGAGCCGTGGTATGACGGAGCTACCGAATCTAGAGGATGACGAGCGAGATCGTGTTCTCGAGGAGTTCTATGATCTCTGTATTAAGGGTGACCCGCTGTTATTGACCAATGGTGTGGCTTTCCTTAACACCCTCGCCGAGAAGTTCCTTGATGCTGAGGCGAATAAGGCTTTGCAAGAGGCCTTGGTCATGGACAAGCAGGCCAAACTCGAACTCGAGATGGTCGACTCCAAGATCTTGGCGAACCTCATCAGAAAGGAGCACCCACAGACGATCGCGCTCATCTTGGCCTATACGGATTCAGGCAAGAGCGCGGAGGTCTTGTCACAGCTTCCTGTTGAGACTCAGGTTGAGGTCTGTCTGCGTATGGCGAGCCTCGACACGGTGACGCCACAGACCTTGAAGGCGGTCGAAGGTGCGTTGTTGAGCGAGCTCAAGGGCTTCTTGGACTTGGAGGCACAGGAGACGACGGGTGTGGTTCTTGTGGCTGAAATCTTGAACGCCATCGAGAAGTCACATGAGGAGAGAATCTTTGAGCAATTAATGGAGATTGATCCAGAGCTTGCGGAAGAGATTCGCAACAATATGTTCGTCTTCGATGACCTGGTTAACCTTGATGACCGAGGCATCCAGCAGCTGCTTCGCTCTGTCGACAACCAGACTCTGTTGCTGGCGCTTAAGACCGCCGACGACGTTATCCAGACGAAGATTATGGGTAACTTGTCAAAGCGCGCGGCAGAGATGCTGATGGAAGACATGGAGGTCATGGGACCTGCCAAGTTGAGCGATGTAGAGAAGGCGCAGACGCAGATTACTCAACTGGCCTTGAAGCTCGAGGCAGAAGGTAAGCTCGTCATCGCGCGGGCAGGTTCAGATGATGAATTTGTATAATATTAGAGGCGCGTCTGACGAACCGGCCAACGTGGCTAACTGAGGGATTATTATGGGCATTATTCGTAAAGAGAACGCCGAGGATATTACTCCTTTCAGCTTCGCCCAGGGAATGGGCGAAGCGCCGCCCGACCAAGAGTGGCGGGTGAGCAGTGGAGCCCAAGGTTTGGATGATCGGTCGGCGGACCCCGCGGCGCAACAGGTCGGTATGCCCGGACAGCAGGTGCATGCTCTGGGAGAAGAGCCGAGCGTGTCTGCAGCCGGCGTCGCGCCAGAAGCTATCGCTGAGCCTGCGTCACAAGGAGAGCCTCCGGTCTTCGAGATTTCGGAAGATATCTTGGGTGCTTTCTACGAACAGGCCGTCATGGCTGGGATAGAAGAAGGCAAAGGTCAAGTTCTCGCAGAGTTAGGGATTCTCCAAGAGAGATTTACTGGCGCTCTCGAACAGTTGGCTGGAGTGAGCCGAGAGCTCGCGGCCCAGAATCAAGTTCAGCTCATAACTATGGCGTGCCGAATCGCTGAGAAGCTGGTTCGCGATGAGCTCTCGGTACGACCCGAGAGGCTCATGGGGCTCGTCTCAAGCGCGCTCAAGGAGCACGAAGGAGCGGACGAGATTCTGTTCCGATGTAGTCCGCCAGACTTTGAGTACATTAGTGAACGACAATCTGATCTGGTCGCCGGATCAGGTTCCAGCTTCAAGGTGCGGGTGGAAGCGTCCCCCGAACTCGAATATGGAGATTTTCAGATAGAGACGGCCCGAGGCAACGTCGATGGCCGCATCTCAAGTCGGGTCGAAGAGATAGAGCAGACTCTGAAGGAGCCCGGCACAGATGTTTGATGTCTCCGATTTCGGGCTGAAGCTCGACGCGCTCGCTGAGCGATTAGACACGACCCGTGACCTTACGGAAGAAGGTAAGGTGACTCAGGTCGTCGGTCTTGTCGTCGAGGGGTACGTTCCAGGGGCGTCCGTTGGGTCTATGTGCCGCATTGAGCGGCCCGCCGGGAAGTACATCATGGCGGAGGTTGTCGGGTTTCGTGAG
>CALELH010000072.1 GCA_937902595.1 uncultured Myxococcales bacterium | reverse complement strand
GGGCCGCTGGGTGAGGGCGTCCATAATCGCGCCAATGCGAGCGTCTGCGCGCTCGATCTCTTCGATGTAGCCCGGTATCGATGTCTCGAAGCCCACGGCATGACCTGCATGGTCGGGGTCGTCCAAGAAGAGGAAGAGCGCGTCGACGTCAGCGTCTCTTGACCAGCCCGTCTCTAGATCACCCGATGGGTCTTCAAACTCACCCCGGAGGATCGATACGGTTCGGTCAGTATTGCTCGCGTCGTCACCATCCTTAACGTAGTCAGCGCCGCTCGGAATAAAGCCGTCCGGGCTCCAGGTGAACAGATATGCGGTGGCGGCCTCGGGCCGGGAGGTCTCTAGGCGACTCAAGTAATGTGGGAAGTTAGCGTAGTTACCCGCGACCACATCATGGTTTCCTGTGACGCCGTGCTGTGCGCCTAAGGCTCCGGTCATGATGGCGGCGTGATTGGGCCCACTGACCGTCGCGGCGTCGTCTAGATTTTGGGCGTCTGGTGTGTAGGCGCCGCGGTAGGCCGGATGCCAGGTGCCTGCAATGAGCTGATCAAGACGGGGAGTGTTCGCCCGTTTCAGCGCATCTGGACGTACGCCATCCAGCGCGATCACAAGAGACTTACCCACCCGATTTTGAACTGACATGTCCGGTGGCGTAGCGGGTGTGGCGTCCATGGCAAGTATGTCTTGGGGGGGGCTAGTGTCTGGTGATGGGGTGCGAGCGTCGGGGATCCTGACCGCACCTCCGTCGAGGTCTACCCTGCCAGGCGTCGAAGCGTCGATTGACCCATCGGCTGATTTGATGGCGTCTGGCCCAAACATGTCCGACACAGAGTGGCTCTGACCGGAGCAGCCTAGGCCAAGACACACGACGAGAAACTGGCATAGCTCTTTTACTTTTACGCCCATGGGTCACAGGTTAGCACGTCTCTCCACGCTGCCTGTCCAATGGATGCTCTTGAGCTCATTTAGAGAGCGTCGCGGCAGGAACCCACCCTTGGCGAGCTAGGCTTAGGGTCGACGTAGACGCCGTCGAAGCAGACCTAGAGCACACAGAAGGCTTATTGTGATGATCCCGGTCATGTCCGAGGGGCTGGCCGCCAAGGTGTCGCAGCCGAATCCGGGGCAAGGGTCGCGGTGATAGCCGCCGGGCTCGACCTCGAGCCTACCCGAGCGCCCATCTTCCAGAGACCACGTGATATCGACTGCGCCCCAATTTAGGTTAATGGAGATTTCTTCATTCACGTCGACCAAGATCGACATATCGAGGTCAGACATCGCCGTGGCCGAGTCTAGGATCACCAAGGAAAGCGGGCCTTCGCATTGATTAAGCACGTTGAGCCGGCTGGCCGGCCACGACGTGAATACAGCGCAATCAGGGCTGTCGTCGAAGGTGATCTTGACCGGTGGTGGTGCGGCATCGCAGGCCCACGTCGACCCTGTCCAAAAGGTGATGCTGCTGAACAATAGCCAGATGAATATGTTTTTCTTCATGAGTGACCTCTTCCCCGTATTCGTTTGTGATACCTGGGGATAGAGCACGGTTCGTGCCACACCTGTATCTGACCATGGGAGTCATGTAACACCTTGATAACATTAGTGCGGTTTGTGACCGTATGACCTCCGTGCAAAACGAACAGGGACAGGCGTTCACGCTCTATCGTGGACCAACGTTAACAAGCTCTGGTCCTCCGAATTCCTTAGGTGACACGCTAAAGACAAACACAACCCTGGCGTTTTTGTCTTTTGAGCAGTATATGAATAGGTTTTGAACGCATTGTGTTTTTCCCGGATTGGATTGATGAAGAAGACGCCACGTCACGCGCTGCCCCTAGGTCTATTTTTAGTGTTGTCTCTGTTCGCTTGTGGTGAGGAGACTACGGACCCAAGAGAGGAGTGTATCTCTCAGGAGCTGCTCGCACAGCAGTCCCAACGAGTCGCCCTTGGAGCGACCCATTATCTGCCGATGTTAGATCCCAGCTGTGAGGCCCAAGGATGGGTGGTAGCCGGTGGCCCCGAGGGAGCTGTAGGTGACATTATCCAGGTAGAGGGGAGCTTCTCATGCTTTACACCACGGGCTCCAGGGACCTACCGCTTGGAGGTGCCCGAGTTGAGGTTGGTCCGCGAGCTCGCCGTCATTCCGGCCGCTGGGTCGCCCTTTGAGCATTATAATTACTATCAAGGGGACTCGGCCGCTATCGTCGGCGACGAGCTTTGGATCGCGGCCGTCTATTCTCCAGAGATCATTCGACTCAACCCGACGACCCTGGCTGAGTTAGGTCGGATCCCTGTGGGCCCTTGGCCTGTAGCGGTGTCCTGGAAGGACGGCATGACACACGCCGTCGTCGCACACAAAGCTGGTGATACCGTCGGTTTTGTCGATGTTGATTCCAAGGTTCTCGTAGATGCAGTGTGGGTCGGTGATGAGCCGGCCAACCTGGTCGTGAGCGGAGATGGAGAGATGGTGTACGTGGCGCTCTCGACCGAGGGCGCTGTCGCGATTCTGGATGTAGCGACCCGAACCTTACTCCGTCGAGTGGAGACAAATTTTGACCCCTTCGCGCTGGCCTTGGATGAGGGCAGACGGCGGCTTTTTGTAGCGAGTCACCGGTCAGGGGATGATGACCGATATCCCTTCGAAGACGACCCGCGTACCAGCGCCTTCGACGTCGCGGTGTTGAATCTAGACACCTTCGAGGTAGACACGTGGCTTGAGTCAGTTGGATCAACAATCGGTGGTTTGAGTATCGAAGGGGACCGATTATTTGTGGCGACGACCCGGACGACGCCAGTTGACCTTGGGCGCGTGGTGGAGACCCCATTTATGCACCAGGTGGCTGTCTATAAACTCGATGACCTGAGCGAGTTGGCCCGGACGGACCTGACGGATCAGGAGTCCTCCACAGGACCCGCGGCCTCTCCCAGGGGATTGACGGTCGCGGGCGGTCTCCTCTGGGTGACCGCGGAGGGCGTGGACCAGGCCGTTGTGCTGGACCCGGTCACCCTCGAGGAACGCGCTCGTTTGGCCGCTCCTGGTCGACCTCGTGGCATTCTGTCGAGAGGCGACACAGTCTACATTCATGGTGCCCAGGGATATGCGGTGACGCGTGCTGCCGCGGATGGCTCTGAGTCTGAGAGTGTCCAACTTGGCGGCGATCCTCGCCCCGTAGAGGTTCAAAGAGGGCAGGTCTTCTTTACTGGAGCCGGCGATGGTTTTGGTTCAGACCACAGCTGCAATAGCTGTCATATGGACGCGCTCATGGATGGCAACATCTGGCCGGCCGGACCATTTCGAGGATTCTATGAGACCCGCCCGTATTTTTGGATCGAAGGGACGAGTCCTTTGGGTTGGGAAGGCTACCATGAGAACGCAAGAATGTTCGCGTATACCGTCATTAATCCGACCGTCGGGGCAGAGCCGAACACCCAGTTGGCCGAGGACCTCACGAGATACGTCAGCGCCATAGTGCCGCCTCCCGCGGCCAACGGTCTGACCAATCGAGATGGCACCATGACTGACGCGGCTTTGCGCGGTCTCGAGGTCTTCGATGGTAAGGCGGCCTGCGCTGCCTGCCACAGCGGTCACCTCTTGACAAATCAGCGTGTCCTTGACGAGAGCGGGACGGTTGAAGGGCACATAGATACGCCAAGCCTCGTGTCGATCTATCGTCATGGATATTGGCTCGCCGATGGCTCGGCGCGTTCTGTGGATGAGGCTGTTGATATGATGCTCCGGTGGACTGGGATCACGAATCTGTCGGAGTCCGAGCGCTCTGATTTAGTGCGCTATGTTGAGGAGCTGACGTCCCGTGATTTCTTCTTGCTGGACAGTGAGCCGGCAGCGGGGACCGATGACTTCGGCGCCGACCAACCCATCAGGTTGATCTTCTCCCATAGCGTCTACGCTGACTCTGGCAACCTAAGCCTCGTGCGACTTGTGGATGAGTCGGGGGCGACAGTCGATGGAGACGTAAGCGGCCAAGGGCGCTATGTCACTTTCACGCCGAAGTCTTCCCTCACCGCAGGCGCGACGTATCGCCTAGAGCTGGGAGAGGCCTTTGAGGCGTTCAATACCTCAACCTTGATCCGTCCTGTCACGTTGCAGTTTGTGGTGGCCCAGGCGCCGTCCCTCAGGTTGGAAGGCGAGTATGCCTGGACCGTGGATCACCCAGGGCTAGACTTTGGCAATATGCGGGTCGCACCAGACACCCCCATCGAGACGACCAAGATCTTCACGGCGACGCCCACTGCGTCTGGCGCGGACATCATCATCACTCTTAATGACGTGACGGAAGTAGAGAGCCACGTGGTGGTCGCTGGTGACCAGCTGCTCTTGCCGGCCCTGCCTGTCGCTATAGGCAATGGGGCAGAGCTACGGATGAGCGCTGGATGGTCCACTCAGGGGACCCTGATCGATGATGACG